>NZ_FNGO01000003.1 GCF_900103135.1 Halarsenatibacter silvermanii
AGCATATTTAAGTGTGTGAGACCTCAATTTATATTTCTTTCCCTTGATCAGATTTAGTATGAATATTGTACTACCCACAACTAATTAACTCAAACTCAAACCCTTCAAAATTTCAAATTGCAATATAATTTTGATATAATAAATGCCAAGAATCAATCGCAAATTTTTTGGCTTAATGGAGTTTAAGCTTTCGTGGGGAGGGATATAACCCATGGTCAATGAAATTAGCAGCTCCGCCGGCACAAATGAACTGCTGAATCAGGCTTTTACAGAAGCACAAAGTCTACAAAATCCTGTGCTGGATTCCGCCCGCCAGCAGAATATTTTACAGCGTCAGCAGCAGATCAGTCAGATGCAGACGCTGACTGAAATGGAAACTGCTGCCCGGGGAAGAACCGAACCCAGGCTGGATGCAGGGGAAATCATTGATTTTGCCGATGATTTCCGTGATACATTTTCTCAACTGCAGGAAGCAGCCGATCCGCTTTTAGATCAATCTCCTATAGCTCAGCCGGTCTGGGAGGAACGAACCGTGGAGATTTCCAATCCTGACGCAGTCACAGGAGAAGCAGAAGCAGGAGCAAGCCCTCAGGAGCTGGAACTTACTGTAGAAGAGCTGGCTCAGGCCCAGGAAATGGAAGGCACTCCCCTGCCGGCAGATGACCCTGAAGCTATAGCTGAAGGAGAGTTTGAATTTGTTGTTGAACAGGGAGAAATAGAGGAAACCATCACAATAGAGGTGGAAGAAGAGGACACTCCCGAAGAAGTTTTGCGGACTGCTGCAGAAGAAATTGAAGCAGCCTCCCCTGAAGTTGAAGCAGATGTGCTCATCACAGATGAAGATGAAGTTTTTCTGGAAGTAAGAGCAGAAGAAGCAGGTGAAGCAGGCGAGTTTGAGTTGAGAGATGTTAGTGGAGATTTTATTGAAGAAGAACTTGAGATGGCCGCAGAACAGGAAGCAGAAGAAGCTGAAGTTGCAGTAGAAGGCCTGGAAGAAGGAGACGATTTTATGCTCGAGGGCAATATTATACAGCTGCAGGAGGGGCAGGTGGAATTAGAACTGGAAGAAACCGGCACAGCTGAGATAGAAGTTGCTCCTGATACGGAAGATATCGGTGAAGCTATAGAAGATTTTGCCGAAGCTATAGGCAATGTCCAGGAGTTTATTGCAGAACAGCCTGCCAGCCCCAATCTGGAAGGTATGGGGGCGCGTCTGGAGAATGTACTCGCTGAACGCGAGGATGATTTAGCTCAGCTGGGCATAGAAATAGACCCTGACGGTGATGTAATAATAGATGAAAATAGATTTGAGGAAGCAATAGCGGAAGAACCGGATATAGCGGAAGAATTTTTCGATGATGCTGGATTTCAGCCCGGCCTGGCTTTAGAAGCGGATACTATTGCGGACAGAGCGCTTACCGAACCGATTACCGATTTTATTGAAGCTGAAGAAGCGGAAATAGAGGAACCGGAGATATCTCCTCCCGAAGATTTTCAAATTTACAATCGCAGCGGTCAGATAAACTCTTTGTTAACCATGGACCAGGGTGAATTGATTAATTTTGTTATGTGACAAAGAAACGATTTTCCTTGAGTCTCGATCACTTTTGAAGATTTTTCTCAGTAAAATCATTCGTCCGTTTTAAAGCAAAATTCAGCATAAACGGTCCCACCAGCTGAAAGAAAATAATCGCCCCCAGTATAGTTGTAACTGCGGCATCTTCGGGCAGGGGCAGTTCCTGCTCGGCCATAAGGGCCAGGCCGACTGCTATCCCTGCTTGAGGTATGAGCGCAAAACCGAGATATTTACGAATCTGAGGCTCAACATGGCTGCAATTTCCGGTCAAAAATCCACAGGCGTATGAGCCAAGGGTGCTTCCAGCAATTTTACCTAAGGTCCGGAAGGTGATGTAAATTACCCCCAGAAATCCCAGCTGGGGCAGGGCTTGAAGTTCCAGACTGGCTCCGGCCAGCGTCAAAAAGAGTACCAAAACCGGAGTGTCTATGACGTGCAGAGAGGTAAAAAATCTGCCAAAGTTAGGAGTGAGATTTACTATCATAATTCCGGCGGTCAGGGTCACCAGCAGATAAGAAAGCCCCAGCTGATTGGCAGCGCCTACTGCCAGAAAGATTATTCCCGTCAGCAGAACAAGCCTTTTTCTTTCTTCCAATACCCTGTTTATTATTATAATTGTCACCGTTCCTATCAAAAATCCCGCTAAAAGAGCCAGTCCCAGCTCGTAGCCGAGCTGGAGCAGGACACCGCTTCCATTTCCAGCGTCATAAAAATATCCTTTGAGCAAAATGGTCGTAAAAGAAAAAAGAGTGATGCAGAAAAGACTATCGAGTGCTACCATAGATTTTAAAAGCTCAGGAAAATCACCGGTCGCTTTCTTTTCGTTCAGGGTTGAAAGCACACTGGCCGGAGCACTGGCCGTGGCCAGTACGCCCAGCACCACTGCCAGCGGGAAGCTGCCGGAAAAAGCATAGACCGGTATAACTACCAGAATGAGCGTCAAGAAGCTTTCGCCCAGAAAAATCAGGCCAAAATCATCCCAGTTTTTCTGTAAAAATCTGACCTTGAGCTCGCCTCCCAGCGAAAAACCTATCAATCCCAGGGCAAAATCGATTATGGGATCAATCGATGTCAGAACAGAAGCATCAACCAGCCCCAGAAGTGAAGGTCCCAACAATATTCCAGTGAAAAGATACCCCGTAACCGAGGGAAAATCCAGCTTTTTGGCCAGCTCTCCCCCCAAAACTCCCAGCAATATTACCAGGCCCAGCGTCAGCAGAATATCCATCAATTATCAGCTCCAGTGATTACAATATGCTAAATTCCAGTAGTTAATTCTCATATCCTACCGGCATTATGAGCAGCGGCTCTTTTTCATCCAGTCCGGCAATTTCTACTACAGCTTCATCCTCAAAAGCCCCTATCATCACAGCCCCCAGCCCCATCTGTTCAGCCATAAGATTTATATTTTGTGCTGCATGTCCGGCTTCTATATGAACATACGTGATACCTCTTTCTCCGTAACGTGAAGTAGTCCTCGTATAGTCAGCTGTCACCAGAAATACTGCCGGAGCATCTGCGATGGCCTGCTGCCCCAGAGCAGCGCCGGCCAGCTCTTCCCCGCGATCACCTTTCAACTTTTTAATGAGTTCATGATTTTCCGTATCGTACTCATAAATACCCGGTTTCAGATCTTCCACTCCCGAGACAGCCAGATGAATTTTTAAAGGATCAGTAGCTCCTGCCGAAGGAGACGAACGGGTTGGTCCTGAAACTCCGTCCACGGTGATACCTTCTCCCGCCCAGGCGAGATGACCAATCTCTTCTTTTTTCAGGTTCTCATCAGTAAATTCTCGCACCGACAACCTTTCGTAAATAGCTTCGGCTACGCCCTTCTCCACTTTAGCTTCGGGAAGATCAATTCTCTCCCCTGTTTCTTCAGCTGTCCCTGTGGTGCCGCTCAAATACGGCAAACCGAAAACTAAAGCTGCCAAAATAGTTATTAGAAAAACAGATTTCCAGCCTGCCAGGCTGTTCCTGAAAAATTTGAGCATGGAAATCCCTCCTCTGAAATTTTGAGCGGATAATTTCTTCTCCCCGAATTATTTCTTTTAGATCAACAGTGAAGCCAGCGATTTACAGACAGAGTTCAAAAAATATCTCCGCTTCATTGTAAAACTCAGCCCGGAAGGGTTTTTATAAACCACCAGCTTACCAGTTTCAGACCGGCCAGCATGAAGAGAGTCGAGGTCAATCCCGCCAGCGGGAGAATAATAATACCGACCAGCATTCCCGCCAGCAGCAGAGCGAAGATAAGCCCTCCCCCCTATCGTACCGATTATTTCCAGTATATAGGTCCGGCTGACGGGCAAAGACTCACCGTATTCCTCGAACACCTCCGGCCCCCAGCGGAAATAAAGAACCGTGCAGTATGCCGGTTATTCCCACGGTTAAAATCGAGACCAAAAACATCTGCCCCAGAGTCAGAGCTTCGCCGGGAATTAAACCCGGCAGTCCCCGCCCTAGATGACGGGCCAAAAATACAGAGGCCAGCAGGACCAGCGGATAAATTAAAAAATATTCAGAAAAATATTTCTAGAATTTAACATTTCGCTGCCGGCGAATTTACCTCCCAGCCAGTAAACCGAGTCCTTCAAAAAGCAGCCAGCTGGCAATCACCAGACTCAGGGAGAGTTCATTGCCCAAAAATATGACCATAAGCACCCGGACCAGCATCAGCTGACCGATCATTCCCCCCATGCCGATCAATATTATCGCCAGCAGCAGAAGCAGCGATTTACTTCAAAAAACCCCTCCTTTTCACGGGGAATCCCCCCATAAGGATCAGCTTTTTTAAACGCTATATTTCGAATACTGCTCACAATCCAGGTGTACAGGTTGGCCGGTCAACCCAGCTTATAATGTTTTTTCACGTCCTCTTTAATCCTCCAGACGCATTCCAACCCCTCGGGAAAGATCACCATATCTCCTTTTCCAAAGCTGACTGTCCCTTCTTCGGTCTCAACCTCTACTTCGCCCTCGAGCAGATAACAGACTTCCCTTTCATCATAAAACCAGTCGAACTCCGAGACTTCTTTCTCCCAGACAGACCAGGATTTCACCTCCAGTTCCTCCAGTTTGTCATCAGAAGCTTGCTCTACTTTTATGCCGGCGGTCATAGTACCCCCCCTTAATTCTCTTTCATAGATCTTTTGACACTACCTTTTCAATTCTGGCCCTTCTCCGAAACTAAAAAAGCGCAATTTTTTGGCCGAAAACTAAACTTAACGCGAAGAAAAAATTTCATTGTGAGCGAAGCTTTATATCTTCCAGTATACTAAATAAGCTTTTTATGACACATCTATTTACCAGCTGAAAACAGGAAGACCTTTTTATTAAACTTTCAGCCTGTCCTGAGCGTCTTCTACCACCCTGCGAAATTCCTTTTCCTGTTCGGGATTCAACACCGTCTCTGCCGGCTCTTTTATGATCTCATTTATTCTCTCACGGGCCTTTTCAGTTATGCTGGGAAAACCCTGTTCCTTCCATTCGTACCAGAGTTGATCAAAACCGAGATCTGGAGTGTAAACTTCGCCGGCATTCAGGTGTTCAACTGTATGACTGTCCGCTATAAATCCTCCGTCTTCTATATGATCTGCTATCACATCAAACCCGAGAGAATCGCCGGTGACATCGTACCTCTCCTGCACTCTTTTTACCATGGTAATTATCTCATTATCTATGACCAGCTGCTCCTTCGAAGCCAGCGTGTTGCTGGCAATGCTTCCGGCCCCGGAAATGATATTAGCTCCTGCCAGCGCCGGCAGAATAGCATTGATGGCCTTCTCATAGCCGGTCTGCACATCTATGCTGCAGGCAGTGGTGGATGCCCCATAAACGCTGGTGTAAAAACCGTAATATCTGGCCAGCTGCACAGCCCCGGTGCTGCCCAGGCCAATCTCAGGAAGCCCCCATATCGACTGAGCGCTTTTCATGTTAGGAAAAGAAATACGGGAACCGAAGACTATGTCGGTATCCGGATTTATTATCTGAGCGATGGAGGTAAATGCCAGCATACTGGCATTCATCTGGGTAAGAGATCCGGCTACCGTAAAAGGAGCGGTCAATCCGGCCACGGGCGCAATGAGCACTTTGACCGGAATGCCGGCCCTGACGGTCTTTTTCAGAATCCGGGAAATATGGACCGGATAGGAGAGAGGACTCTCCGGTGAAATTCCCAGAAATCCGATCGGCTCCTCCTGCTGATCCCGGGCTATTTTGAAAAGCTCCAGCACATAATCAATCTGCTCGCTGCTGGAAACTGCAAGACCTGCGAAGGGAATGCTGCTGTATTTTAAGGACAGCTCACAACTTTTAATCTCCATGATTTCGTTGGGAGTGTCCTCGGGCAGAACCATCGGACCGCTAAAATCTATATTTTCAAGATTGTTCTGCAGGCGAATAAAATCGATTAAATCTTCTTCTTTTGCCGGATAGGTATCCCTATCATCGACACTATAAATATTTGGCACTGTACCAAAGGGCTGACTTTTCAATTCATAACCGTCCAGTCTGCACTTCTCATCTGTCCCCGGATTTTTTATAACCAGAGGACCATTTTCCACTTCATCCAGAATTTCGATGACCAGTTCACGGGGGAATTTAACCCGTCCGCCGTCGACACGACAGCCATGATCGACGAGCATTTCTTTGAGTTCATCGTCCTCAACCTCGACTCCCAGCTCCTCCAGTATTTTAAGACTGTAACCATGAATCTTATCCACTTCGCTGCCGGTGAGTAAATGTGAACATACCGTCCCAAATCTCTCCATTATTAATCTGGTAGCCTCCTAACTCGCTAAATAAGCTGAATGTTACCTGCCGGTTCAATGGTGGATTTTTCCTCTATATGGCCTTCCATAATATAATTTTCTGGGCTGCCGAAAACATTCCTTCCTCTCATTTTTATTATATCTCGCCTCCCCGCTGAAGTTTGGGGTCGAATACGTCTCTCAACCTCTCCCCAAGCAGGGTAAAGCCCAGAGTGGCAAGAATCAGGGCAATTCCACCATAAACTACTATGTGGGGAGCTGCCCGCACATTCAAATATCCAACCCGGAGGACATGTCCCCAGCTGGGATTCGGCGGAGGTACTCCCAGCCCCAGAAAACTGAGGCCGGCCTCGAAGGTTATCATTATTGGTATGTCCATGGCCGCCTGGATAAAGAGCGGACCGCCTGCCCGGTATGCCCTTCAAAGTCCCGGAAGGGCCTTAAAATTTCACAGTCCCAGAATATAAGGTATATAAAGGGTTATAGGTTCGAAAAATATTATAACAATAATGGTTAAAATGAAGGCGAAATAAAAAGGGAGAATGTCTTTTACCAGATCTTCGAAGTCAGTTTTGCCGATGGCAGAAACTACAAATAACACCGCCCCCACCGGAGGTGTGATCAGAGCCACATTGAGGGTAAATACAAAGAGAAGACCAAAATGATATGGGTGAATGCCAAACTCGATAGCGATCGGGGTCAGGACCGGTCCCAGTATTATTATCGAAGCTATCAAGTCCATAAAGGTGCCTACGAACAAAAGAAAAACAGCACAGATCAGCATGAAAACCCAATCGGTGGTGGTAAGCCCCATTATATATTGAGAAAGCATCTGAGGTATGTCCTCCATGGCAAAAAAGTGGCTGATAATTCTGCCGGTAGAAACTATGAGCATGGCCATACCGGTCATAGAGCCCACTTTCATGAATACTCCCCAGATCCCTCTGAGATCGAGCGTCTTCATAAAGGCAAAGGTTGCTATGACGGCATAAGCTGCCGCCACCCCGGCAGCCTCAGTGGCGGTAAAAATACCTCCCAAAATCCCTCCAAAAATTATTAAGAACATTATCAAAGCCCAGATTCCGCCCTGGAGTGATTTGAGAAAATTCAGCAAATATTTTATGACCTTTTCAGTAAGTCCGTAAACCTTTTCTTCATCGGGAGCGATCAATCTATCGGCTTTGCGTTCATAATCATACTTTTTAACATAATAATAATTTATAAACATCATTATCAGGCCGAGAAATACTCCCGGAAGCACGCCTGCCGCGAAAAGTCCGGCGATCGAAATGTCCATGCTGCCTCCATAGACGATTATGGGAATGCTGGGGGGAATGGTAGGTCCGATGATTGAAGAGGCAGCTGTCAGGGCTGAACTGTAAGAGCGCGAATAACCCTTTTTTTCCATGGCCGGAATCAACATGCTGCCCAGAGCAGCTGTGTCGGAAACCGCGGCTCCGGAGATCCCCGCAAAAAGTATGCTGGCTACCACATTGACATGTCCCAGACTGCCTCTTATCCAGCCTACCAGCGCCTCGGAAATATTGAGCAATCTATCTGTAATATCACCTTCGTTCATAATCTGACCGGCAAATATGAAAAAAGGAATCGCCATAAGGGTAAAGCTATCTATGCCTGAATAAATCTGTCTTATGGCTTCGGTGGGTGAATAACCGTTGTGGAGAAGAGCAAAAAGTCCGGTTATACCCAGCACAAAAGCTATGGGTAATTTAATGATTATTAGTATGATGAATACTGCTGCATAGAGCAAAATATCCATTTCAGTTCCTCCCAAACAGGATGTTATTTATAAGCTGATCGATAACGACAAGAATCATAATCCCTCCGCTGACCGGGATGGCCATTCTGGGTACAGTTCCCGATATTCCGGTAAAGGTGCCGGTGTAAAGCGTATCGGTAAATTCATAACCATAAACCAGCATTATATAAGAAAAATAGCCTATAATTACTACGTTTAAAATTTCGAATAAGAATTTCAGCTTCTTCCCGGCTTTTTTATAAAAATAATTGACGGCCACATGCTCATTTTTATAGAGAGCCACCGCAGCTCCGATAAGGCTCAACCAGACCAGGGAAAACCTTACTATCTCGGTGACCCAGGGCAGCGGCCTGCCCAGAACATAACGATAAAATACTCCTACCGTCACAATAATTATCATCGCTACCATCAGCAGCGCACAAAATATCTGGCTTAATTTTACAACAACCGAGGTGAATTTTTTAAAACCTCTGGCCAGTGTTTTCACAGCTTCCTGCCTCCTTCCTCGATGAATTAAAAATAAGAAAATTATGGGCATCTCTGAATAAAGAAAGCAGGATGCCCATAATAGTTCAGCTGAAAATTGGATAATTTCCGATTAAAATTATCTTATCTCTTCCTCGATGCGATCTACCTCATCTAGAAACTCGTCAACAACATCGTCATCTATAGTGTCATAGGCCCAGTCGAGCACACCTTCTAAAGCAGTCTCCCGAAACTCTTCATAATCCTCTTCAGTCTGATGATAAATCTCCATTCCTTCTTCTTCCAGCACCTCATCACCGAGAATATCGCTGCGGTGACTCAGGCCTAAAGCAGTTTCATTGGCATGATCTACAGCCATATAAAAGTTTGTTCTTTCCTCTTCAGATAGATTTTCATACCATTCGGGATTGACGATCAGCATTCCGGTTGAGGGAAAGGTTCCCGGCCGGGTGACATAATCCTGCACTTCATAGAGAGAGGCATCGATTATTATCGAAGCAGGATTCATCTGGCCGTCTGCCACGCCAGTATCCAGAGCTGTATATACCTCTTCCCAGGGAATTGAAGTTCCCGAAGCCCCCAGTGCCTCGTACATGGCCATCTGGCTTTCGTCCATAGCTCTAAACAATATACCGTCCATATCCTCTACTGTCTGGATCGGCTGCTGGTTATTGGTCAGCAGTACAAAACCTCCTCGCAAAAACACTTCTATAGGCTTAACGCCGACTTCTTCTTCGATATCCTCATATATCTGACTGGAAAAAGCATTATCTCGATCCCAGAGCTCGGTGGCCACTCTGATATCATCAGGATAACCATATGGGAGGTTAAATATGAGGGCATCATTATAAAAATGGCTCATGCCGCCGATGGAAACCTGGGCAACCTCGATTTCGCCGGCATAGACCATCTCAATCACTTCTTCCATACCGCCCAGAACGTTATCGGGATAAATTTCAGCCTCAATATCGGTGCTTCCTTCCAGATAATGTTTTAAAGACATCATGTAACCATGAGATGGGTCTTCATCATCGGCACTCATCTCATGCGACATTCTTATCGAGTCCGCCATTACATCCACAGCAGTAAAGGCCATGACCAGAGAGACTATGACAAAAACGATCAGTACATTTTTCAACTTCATATGTTTGTTCCCTCCCTGAATTAATTTGATTTTATCGGGGATGCTTAAGATACCCCGAAATAAATTTTCCAAAAATTTAGTTTTCCCGAAGATCAAAATCTATAATGAAAATGTTTTAATCGCGCGAATAATTTAAGTTTCAATTTATTTTCTCAACAGACGGCCGCAGTCTTTTTTTATAACTTCATCATCTTTTACAACAATATCCCCGCCCAATAAGACGTACTTCACTCCTGCAGGAGCTTTGAGTGGTTCTTGATAGGTCGCCCTATCTCGAAAGCGGGATAAATCCAGTATATTGATGTCCGCCCTCATGCCCTCTTTTAGCTCTCCTCTATCTTCCAGGCCTAAAACCTGCGCGGGCAGACCTGTCATCTTTCTTACAGCTTCAGTAATATCCAGCGGCTTTTTCCCGCCGGCATACCTATCATATACCCTGGGAAAAGTTCCGTATATTCGGGGGTGGCCGCCGCTTTCACCGGGAAGTCCATCGCTGCCAAACATCTGAAAAGAAGCCTTCATAATGCTTTTGACATCATCTTCGGACAGAGTAAAAGCCACCACCAGCCCGCGCCCCTTATTTTTTATCATAAGATCGATAAAAACCTGCCCGGGACTCCTTTCAGTTTTTTCAGCTATCTCATCTATCCGACAACCATTCCATTCGGGCGTCTGAGGCAGAGAAAGCACCAGGATGTTTTCCCAGCCATCGGCGCTGGCCAGAAAATTTTCCCAGTCGGACTCATCCTCGGTCTCAAGCCGCTCAATCAAATTCCGGGCATAATCATCATCTCTTAAACGGGTGAGAAGCTCTGAAAGCCCCCGGTTCATCTCTTCTGGAGGTATCAAAGCATTTAAAAAAGTGCTGTTAGCCGTGTAGGGATATTGATCCGCCCAGATCGATAGTCCATCTTCGCGAGCCTTTTTTATCATCTCGATAGCCCGGGGAGATTCACCCCAGTTTGGCCGTCCCATGCTTTTTAAATGAGATATCAGCGCCGTGACATCCGTCCTCTGCACAATCTCTATTACCTCTTCGATCGCTTCCAGCAGCTGACTGCCTTCATTGCGCATATGTATGCTGAAAATTCCAGCCCCTTCGCTAACCACTTCATTCAAAGCTGCCAGCTCATCGATGCCGCTGTAAGCACCGGGGGGATAAACCAATCCGGCCGAAAGTCCGAAAGCTCCGGCGGTTAGAGATCTTTCCAGAATCTCTTTCATATCCGCCAGCTGTTTCTCATCAGGAGAAGCATCAGCAAAGCCCATCCGGGAAATCCTGATAGTACCATGTCCGATCAGGGGAACCAGATTGTTGGGGAATGTCTGCTGATCAAGAAAATTCAAATACTCCGAAAAATTTCCCCAGCGCCACTCAAACTCCTGTCCACACTTGATGGTATCGATATATTCGTCCAGAAGCTTCTTATGCTTTTCGCGACAGGGAGCAGCCGAAAGCCCGCAGGAACCCATCACCTCGGTAGTAACGCCCTGGCGAATTTTGTAATCATAATTCTCCATAGCCCAGGAAATGATATCGGAGTGACCGTGAGTGTCGATGAAGCCAGGCGTGACAGCTTCTCCTTCAGCTGATATTATCTGTTCCGCTTCGCCGTCCAGTTCAGGGGCAATTCTGACAATATGTCCATCTTTGAGTGCAAGATCAGCTTCGTACGGTTCAGATCCGGTGCCATCATAAATCCTTCCATTTTTTATTATTGTATCGTACATAATTAAATTTCATCAACCTTTCTTTTATTCTAATTATTGATGTTTTTGAGATGAATCCAGCTCACTGAGTATATCGACGATTAGTTCCCGATCGATATTTCCGCCGGAAATAAGACATACCACAGGGCCTTCACCGCCGGATAACGTGAGCTTATCCAGAGCAGCCACGGAAACCGCTCCAGCCAATTCAGCCGTGAGGTTGGCTTCGAGCAGCAGTTCGCGAAAAGATTCTTTCATCTCATCTTCACTTACAGCAAAAACTTTTTCTACATTCTCCCTGACAATTTCAAAAGTCAAATCACCCGGCCTGGCCACCTTGATCCCATCGGCCAGAGTGTCAACTTCGGCTAACGATTCGATTCTCGTTTTTTGCAGGGAATTTCTCATCGATGCTGCTCCCCCAGCTTCCACACCATAAATCAACGTTGATGAAGAGAAAACATTTCGGGCCAGACTTATACCAGAAATTCCCCCGCCGCCACCAATAGGGGCCACAACCGCACCCGGTTCCGGCAGCTGAGTAAAAATTTCATATCCCAGAGTAGTATTACCCCGTATTATATCCTGATCATCAAAACTGGAAATATAAACTCTTTCATTTTCAGCTGCAAAATTTTTGGCTATCTTTACAGCTTCATCATAGTTATCCCCGGCAATTCTAATTTCCGCCCCCAGAGACCTGATTTTGTCTATTTTGGTCTGCGGGGTTTTATGCGGGACAAAAATCCTGGCAGGAACATCTTTAGACCGGGCTGCCAGCGACAGGCCCAGACCGTGATTGCCGGAAGAAGCTGTTACCACACCCTTTTTGAGTCGGCCAGAAGGCAGCTCAGCCAGCTTATAGGAATTCCCGCGTATTTTAAAAGCGCCTGTTTTCTGAAAATTTTCTAATTTTAAATAAATATCACGCTCATATCTTTTGCTCAAGAACTCTGCATAGATCAGGGGAGTCTGAAAAAAATTGCTCTTTATCTTATCATATATTTGATCCAGCTCCATCCTATCAAATTCGCTGAATTTTTCCACCAAATATTCCTCCAAATTTTGAACTATTTATTTAGTAATCTATAATATCAGATACCCGCTGGATATTCAAGATACCTGTTTTTTTCTGGAAACTTTTAATGGATCCGCAGTTCAAAAACATCGGGACGGGAATAATGACCGTTAACATCAAAGTCCATTCGACTTTTAGGAATCAAATCAAGATCGAGTTCTGCCATTAAAATCCCTTCTTCATTATAAAGAGGCCCGGCCAAATATTTGCCGAGCGGATCAATAATTGCGCTTCCTCCTCGACACATGATCTTGGGCTGATCGTCAATCATTCCATAATAATTCAGATCTTCTGGATACATATCCCTGGTCACAAATTGATTGCAGGCCAGGACAAAGTTGCGCCCTTCCAGCGCTATATGCTGAATAGTGGACTGCCATTCATCTCGCGCGTCGGCAGTGGGAGCAGCATAAAAAGATACTCCTTCTTGATAGATAGCAGCACGAGCAAGAGGCATATAATTTTCCCAGCAGATCAGACCACCCAGAGTACCGTAGGGGGTGTCGACTGTCGAAAGGGTCGAACTATCTCCTTCACCCCAGATTAATCTTTCTGATCCAGTCGGTTTCAATTTTTGATGCTTGGCTAAAAGATTACCCCCGGGACCAAAATATAATAAAGAGTTATAAATTGTACTGTTATTTTGAGATTCATCAGTCTCATTTACACCCATTACCAGATAGATATCAGCTTCCCCGGCGGCAGATGCCAATTCTTCTGTTATCTCCCCCGGAACTTTCACAGAATTGCGGTAAAATTTTAAATAATCCTCCCGGCCAGCATCTGATCTGCTGCCAATTTTGCAGCCAAAATTTAAACCCCTGGGATAGCCTGAAAGGAAAGATTCTGGAAATACCACTATCTCTGCCCCTTTCTGGCTCGCTTCTTTGATTAGCCTCAAACTTTTTTCTAAAGTTTGCTCTTTATCCATGAGGGCTGGCGAAGCCTGAACAACTGCTGCAGTCACTTTATCCTTAATATTTTCTGACACCTCGATTCCTCCTTTAATAAACCTAACAAACATCCGATAACTCAAAATCACTTTCTTTGTTAAAATCAAATCTTGTAAACTTTGAATAATAAAAATAATTCTATGCCGGGTTAAAATCCCTCATAAAAATTAGCCAATTTTTGCTCTCTGCAGCTCCAAAAACTCCACAATAAGCTCATGGTAATCCATCAAAGCCTCCATCTCCTCACCTCGGAGCTGTTTTTTCACCTCAAGATATTCATTTTCACGCTCATTTAAATGAGGTTTGTTTCGCAAAACTTCTTCATTTTCAAGATCATCATATTCCTTTTCGATCCCCTCAGTCCATTGTTTAATCTGTCCTACCTTTTCTGCCAGAGCCACCAGCTCTTCCAGATGCTGCTCCTCTTCTTCAGTCCATTCTGCCTGTTTTTTTACGCTCTCTCCTTCAGAATTCCATTCTACCCCTAAAACTGAGCTAATCATCTTCATGGCATTTCCAGGACCTGCTGCTTCCTCCCGCAGCTCCGATCTCAACTCGGGTTTGATTATAAGTTCTCCCTGTTCATTTCTTTCTTTGAACTCCATAATCGCGCACCTCCTCTCAGTGCAGGTTGCCCTCTCTGTGTACCACATCATAGGCAAAAAGGGCGTATCCTATTTCCGCAGTGGTAAAATCGGTCTCATCTGCCATCTGCCTGACTATATCAACTATTTTTACATAATCATCAGGCTGAAACCTCTCTTTTTCCTCCTCAAAATATCCCAGTCTCCACAGAGCAGCCCAAACTCTGGTATCGATAACACAATGTCGTTTACCATCGAGACTGGTAAGGATGGCCGAGGCTGTAGGGGTGGCAACTCCCTTTAAGCTGACGTAAAGAGCCAGGCGACAGAAATCATCCTCGAGCCTGTAGGCTGCCCCGGTCACCTTCTCCACCCGTTCGGCCGGATTTTTTTGACATGATAGGAACTGCGGGTGGAATTTAAATGAGCCAGGTCATAGAGTTCTTCCCGGGTGAGATAACCCTTTTTGTGATACCCTTCCCCCAGCTCATTTAGTCGACCGGGATAAAGTCCTGAAGTTTCTTCATATTTTTTCAGATATCTGGTGAAATCTATCTTTTTTATCAATCTTTAGATTCACCCCTCTCTCTGAATTCTTCTTCCGCCCAGGGATAAAACTTCTCATCGATTGTAGCATGAAGCCGATCTTCTCTTCCTTTTTCTCCCGGCTCACTTATGCCATATAATAATCTTGTTTTGATCTCAATACTATCAGCCAGTTTTTTAGCAGCTTCCAGACCTTCCCGGGCCAGCTTATGATTCAATTCCGTCAGAGGCCTTTTGGCCTGCTCAAAATCTTTTTCGTTGCACAATCCTCTTATCATGCTTTTAACATCATTCAGCTGCATAATGGCTCTTTCTTCAAAAGCCTGAAGGGTGTCGACCACCTCCGCCCGGAATTCTTCAGGGTGTTCAGCCACCAGATGGTAAAGACGCTTGAAAGCTCTAAAAGCATAGGGAGTCGATTCCCTGCCCTGAAAATCAGGATCGATAAATCGCGTGCTTTCACCGCGGGTCAAGTATCTGTGTTTTTTGTATTCGATGGGAATTTCCTGAATGCCCAGCGGAAAGGGTATGAAAGGACTGGTGAGGGTGGGGCCGCTTCCCATCCAGATAGTTGCCAGAAAATCGTGTTCGAGATCAGCCATGCAGGCAACCTTTCCGTAGCCCGAGGTTACAGAGGTTATTAGAGGACTTCTCACTGCCCCGATCATATCAATCAGGCCTAAATCCGGCGCCCTTTCCTGCAGCAGGCTTTCCATTCTGGCAACACCAGCTGAACGGATCTGCTTTCCCGGCTTCTCCGGCTGCTGGTCGGTCTGATAAACCCGACCAAAATTAAATTCTCTCTCTGAATCCGGATCATACCATCCCTGTTCTATCGCAAAGGAAAATAAGTTATCTGCCCCCATGTAATCCGGGCGGCTCTGATAATCCGGCGGAATCCTTTCCAGATATCCAGGGCGGGAAACTCGAATTTCATCTTCAGCCAGACGTCGGGCTGCCCAGAGCCCTTTACCGCCGGCCAGCTCTATCATTATCCAGCCTTCTTCTTCATCGGCAAACATATGAGAATTGCCGCCATAAGTTGCATAGCCAAACTCTTCTATCAACTCACCGGCAATCTCTACAGCCTGCCGGGCACTTCCGGCCTTCTGCATAACAATTTTTGAAATGTCGCTGAAGTTAACTCCACGCTGTGGCTCTGGGGTCATCTTCCTCAATTCAGGCCGCGAAGGCGACCAGACGGCGGCGGCTGCTACCCCAGCTTCATTCAAACCTCCGTTTTCCAGCGGAGGCGGCAACCCTTTCCAGGCCGAATACCGGCTGGTTATATATCTTTTGGTCTGCTCGGGTCTGGGTATTTGGATTAGCTCCCCCGGAAACATAGCTTCCGAATTGACTCCAACCTTCATTTTCGCTTCCGGATGGTTTTCCTCTCTTTCTGCCAGATAAAAATAATGGCTGGAAGGCTCATCCCCATAACCGGCCAGAAATACACATCCATCTTCGGTCAAATTTTTGCCGACATACAGGCTGACACTCAATCATTTCACCTCCATCAATATTCAATCACCACGCGGGCCTGGGCCCCATCGCCATCTTTTATCTTCAACGGAAGGGCATATACTTTTATTCTGCCCTCGGGCACAGCCGCAAGATTGGTCAAACTCTCAATAGCATAAATTCCATTTCCAAGAAGTGATTTGTGAACCGGAGCTTTATCCTGCTGCAGGTTTCTGGAGCTGTCCAGAGTGGGGGCATCTATTCCCACAGCTGTGATTTCTTCTTCAACCATCATTTCGGCTGCTTCAGAGCTCAAATAAGGATTTTTTTGAAAATAACTCTTCTCTCCAAAGTGTTCATCGCTCCAGCCCGTGGCTGCTATGAGAATATCTCCCTTTCTTAATTCCCCTCTATTCCTGATATCTGCAGCTGTTATTTCAGCTTCGGGACCGCGATCCATAAATTTCATCAGCACTCCCGTCCCTATAAATTTATTCACCGGAATTTCATCCAGTTTTTGCCCTTCGGGAATAAAATGAAAAGGGGCATCAATATGGGTTCCGGTATGAGAAGAAAATTTAAAACAGGAAGCAGCACATCTTCCATCCTGATGAGTTTGGGTTCTCTTAATTTCGGTATCATGATGATAATCCGCAGGAAAACTATTCATCTCATCGTAAATAGACAGGGTAGCATCGACGAATTTGCTCAAAATCTATTCCTCCTTTTCTTCTGCAGTCCGATTTACAATCTGCAGCTTTAGTAAATGATGGCTATTTTAAATTTTCTGCAGCGAAAGAAATTTTCCTTTCTGACAGCCCGATTAATTAAATCTTCTTATCAATTCAAGCTCTTTCAACAGGCTCTTTCAATAAGATAAATTCCTGTGAGGGCCAGTACTATTACCCCGGCTTCAACGGTGAACCCCCACTGCCAGCTCAGTTCAATTCTTTCAAAACTATTCCAGTGACTTATGAAAATTCTACCCGACATAATATCAGTATGATCAACCAGCAGATGTTCTATATCTGGAGCTGCAGCAGCAAGCCCGGCAATCAGCACCGGCTTCTTAAAATCAACCAATTTTATCATCAGAAGCATAATTAAAACTGCTCCAGTCAGATCGATAAGGCGGAGATGAAGATCAAAAGTATAGCCTATTTGCGGCAGAAAATCCAGCAGGATATGGCTGCCAGCCGCCAGCAAAATCGTTAAAGTCCACTCGCGGCCGCTGCCCGGATTTATCAATCTCCCCAGAAAACCGCCGGCAGCAGTGTGAGCAGCTACAATCATTTTTTATTCCTCAGCTTTCAAAAGGATTAATTTTTTATCAAAACCGCCGCGCTCTTTTTTCTTCTCCATTCTTAAATCCTCCAATTTTTCCATATTCAATCCGTGCTGGTCCGCCAGAGCAGCTACAACTTCCAGAATATCAATCAGTTCTTCAACTTCTTCTTCCTGTAAATACTCTTCCACTTCTTCCTGCAGTTTTTTTTGAAGTGCCTGAAAAAATTCTTCACCTTCGACTTTTTTTACTTCGTATTCTTTCTCCGCATTTTCTATAATTTCAGGTATGTGATTTCTGATCAATTTGTTGTACTCTTTCATTTCTAATCAACCTCCTTCCCTAAAATATACTCAGAAAATAAACCCTCCCAGAAGGCGAGCGGGAGGGCCTGCACACATCCAGAAATATTATTATTCCTCTATCCACTAATATAGGAATTCAATTCCGATTTTTTTCAGCCCTGTTTTTTCTCAGGAATAATTAAATTGAGCGCCATTGCTAGAATTGCACCTACCGCCACACCAGATGAAAGCATGGTGGAAAGAATCTGGGGCAGCTGTTCAACCGCATCGGGATGATAGGTGATCCCCAGGCCGAAACTCAAACTAATGGAAAATATAAAAATCTTCCGATCGTTAAGCCCGTTACGGGTTGCTATATTAATACCGGCCACTGCCACCATGCCGAAAAGAGCCAGGGTAGCTCCTCCCAGAACCGGTGACGGCATAACACTTACGATAGCACCTATCTTGGGAATGAAGCCGAGCAGCAGTAAAATTGCTGCGACCGCGTAACCGACATATCTGCTGCCGACTTTGGTTATCTGAATAACCCCAATATTCTGGCTGAAAGTAGTGTTTGGGAGTGAGTTAAAAATTGCCGAGACAGCACTTCCCAACGCGTCCGCCAGTATACCACGACTGAGGCGATCATGATGTAATTTGCCGGTAATTGGCTCATTGGAAGTTTGAGCTATAGCGGTTAGGTCCCCCAGGGATTCGATCGAAGTTATAAAATAAGCTATTATCCAGGGCAGAAGATGGCCGAGATCGAAATCCAGACCAAAATGCAGGGGGCGGGGAACTGTAAACCAGCCGGCATCAAAAATGGGAGCAAAATCCACCATGCCCAGAGGTATGGCGAGTATGTAGCCCGCTATCAGACCGATAGCCACAGCTCCAATCTTAACCAGCCCGGAGCCAAAACGGTTACAAAAAATTATAACTATCAGAACAAAAAATCCAACCAGGAGATTTTGGGGGCTGCCAAAATCAGCGGCATCCGCACCGCCGGCAAAATCCTGCATGCCTACCTCGATAAGGCTCAGACCAATCAGAGTAACAACCGAACCGGTAACTATGGGGGGGAAAAGTTTTTGAGCCTGTTTTATAAATCTGCTTATTAACATCTGCACCGGAGAAGTTACCAGAGACATTCCCAGCGCCAGGGCAACCCCTCCCGCCTCGGCGGAAGCTATAGCCATGGGTACAAAAGTAAAACTGGTCCCTGTAACTCCCAGCAAACCGGCACCGACAGGACCAAATCGTCTGCATTGAACAAAAGTAACTATACCTGACATAATCAAAGCCATGCTGACAAAAAATCCTGTTTCTGTCGGCCCCAGCCCGGCCACTCCTGCAATTATGAGAGGAGGAGTAATTATGCCGACAAACATAGCCAGCATGTGCTGAAATCCCAGCAGAACGGTCTCTTCCGGAGGCGGCTTTTCTTCCAGAGAATAATAGGTTTTTCCTTTTGGCTCTCCAGAATTTTTATCGTTTTCTGACATAACATCACCCTTTAAAAGTTTTATTTGATTTAATATTGTTATGTAAAATTTCCATGAATCTTCACAGACTCCTCCTTTCCCGCCGGGATGATAATCATGATTATATCGTGAAGTTATTATCTATCTTCATCGGGCTCAACTCGGCTATGCCCGGAGGAGTCAATAAGTTATACCCAACATCATTAAAATCATCGTCTGAAAACTTTTCAATAACCGATTTAGCTCTTAGCAGCAAATGAAGCAAAGCGATGCCACAGTCCAACCAGGGGGATATATCATGATCTTTTTTCAGCTGTGCCGTCTTTAACTGCAGCTTGTTTTCATCCGGAAAAAAGTCAAAACACCAGGGCTGTCTGTTTAAAGCCGAAGGAGCAAATCGGGCTGATTTTACAGCCTCCAGCATCCACTCCTGAATTATGACTGCTTAAGTTTCTGCCCTGGTAACCAGACCATAGGAACCGACCACTGTCCAGATTATATCGTCAAATCCATCCGGACTGATAACTATACGAGCGGACTCGAGTCTTTCCTGTAGAAGATTGATTTTATTTAAAAGTGCATCAATAGTTTCATGCTCGAGGGATTCAGAAAGGTATTTGCGCCGCGAGGATCTAATTTTTACTGCCTGATGCCAGCTCTGACAGGGAATATCAGCGGGCAATTTCATTTTTCTCATCACCTTTTGATGTTAATTTTTAAAAACTATTTTGTTCATTTTATTTAGCCAATTATGCAGACATTATCAACTGCAGACACTTTTAAATAAACTTAAAATTCAATCAATTAAAAGTTTGAATCTGCAGCATAAAGCATTTTTAGAACATAAAAAATTGGTTCTACACTTCTAAAGCTGTGATAAATCATAGAGTAAAACCAATATTTAAAAAAGGGGCAAAAGCGGAGGGGAAGCGGAGAAAAAATAGACCCTCTCCGCTTTTGCGCCGCATCCCCTCTGCTTTTTCTACGGTCATAATCCTACAGAAATCTGAGATTAAAATAGACTCGAAAAAAATTTCACCTGGATATTTTTGATTTGAGGCCGGGTGTAAATCCGCCTTAAGCCTATATTTTTCCGGCAAAATACTAGAATAGATGAAAACTTATAGTTGTTAATATAAAACAATAATCTGCTATAATTATAAATCAATCTCTTCTTTTCATATCAATCATCATTTCCAGAAATTCTCCTGCCAGCTCAGGATCAAACTGGCTGCCCGCGCAGTCTTCAATCTCCTGCAGTGCCTCTTCTCGTTTCATCGAATCCTGATATGGGCGACCTGAAGTCATGACCTCATAGGCATCTATCACGGCAATTAATCTTGACAAAAACGGTATCTGCTTCTTTTCTAATCCTTCAGGGTAACCCTTCCCATCCCACCGCTCATGATGAGAAAGTATGTTTTTAGCCACAGAGGCAAACTCTTCAGTCGGAGAAACAATATTATAACCTCTTTCTGGATGCTTTTTGACCTCTTCCCATTCCTCATCGGTCAAATTTCCTGACTTTTTCAAAATATCTCTGGAAATAGTCACCATGCCTATATCGTGAAGAGAAACAAGCAGCGAGAGGGCATTCAGCTGCTCATCAGTCAGATTTATTTTTTCTCCCAGTTTTAAGGCCAGCCCGGTCATCCTTAGATAATGTTTTTTAGATTCAGCGCTTTTCTCAATCAGAGAAACTCTCATATTTTGCAATAAAATATTTTCGGTATCCCGAGATTTTTTCATCTTATCTCTGTACATTCTTTCGTCGGCTAACTTAATAATCTCCTCAAAAGAGCTTTCCATCTGTTCTTTGATGGCTATTCCGATTCCCAGCCTGACAGGTATATCATCAAAATCTGCCTCTTCACAGGCTTTCTCGATTCTTTTCACAACCATTTCTGCCGTCTCTCTGTCGGTTTGAGGCAGCAAAATGACAAATTCATCACCAGCCCAGCGGGCTACGAGATCTTCATGTCTGGTAACTTCATCCAGAGCACCGGCGACTTTTTTAAGAAGTTTATCTCCTTTATCATGCCCATATGTATCATTAACTATTTTAAGTCCATTCACATCACAGTAAATGAGACTTATCGGATGCTGTCTTTCCGAATTCAGACGTTCCATCTCCTCTTCCATAAAAGCTCGATTATGAAGACCGGTTAACCTGTCATGATAGCTGAGAAATTTAAGTCTCTCTTCTTTTTTCTGAAGTTCGGTCATATCCAGCTGTATGGAAAGGACTCCCTCTCCTCCCTCAGGAAGACTCACTTCTGCTTCGTGGAGGTGCATGTAATATTTTTCGCCGTTTTTTCTGCGGCTATAACCTTCAAACTCCAGTTTTTCTCCGGCCAGCACTTTTTTTAGATTGACTTCGGCCACCTCTGCCAATTCCGGAGTTACCACGGTTTCAAAAATACTGCTGCCCACCAGCTCCTCTTCGCTGTAACCGGTCATCTCACACAATCTGTCGTTAACTTCGAGAATGTTTCCTTCGCTGTCCTCCAGCATTATTCCCACCGGAGCAGTTTCAAATATTTTGCGATAATGTTCTTCTTTGATCGCCAGTTTTTTCTGAGTCTCCTTTTGCTCCGTAATGTCTATCGCTGTTCCTATTCCACATTTTTCTCCTTCATAAATAATTCGTGTTCCGGAAAATAAAACCCAGAACTCGCTTCCATCTCTCTTTCTCATCTTAAATTCATAACTGGATGGAAGGTTTTCACCTCTAATTCGGGACTGCCCCCTCTTTTTAACCAGTTCTTGATGTTCTGGAGAAACAATTTCCCAAAAATTCATGTTCAATAGTTCTTCACTAGAATAACCGGTCTTTTCCACCAGGGCAGGATTGACATACTTAAAGGTTTGTCCGTAAACATACAGCCCGAAAGGAACAGTTTCAGCCAGCGATTGGAATTTTTCCTTCTCCTCTCTCAACTCTTTTTCAGCTTCCAGCCTGTCGGTCAGATCTGATCTCATAGTTAGGACACCCTTTCCACCATCCGGAAGCTGAATTCTGGTCTCCTTTACGTTTGCATAATATCTTTCACCCGACTTTTTGCGCGAGTAAATAATCTTTTCGTTATCTCTGCCAGCAAGAATTCTCTCAAAATCTTCTCTGGTTTTACCCTCGCAATCATCAGCAACCAGCACTTCTAAAAAACTATTGTTGATGAGTTCTTCCTCTTCATATCCGGTCATTTCGCATAATCTATCATTAACATCGATAATTTTTCCTTCAGAATCTTTAATTTCTATTCCAACCGGTACTTTCTCAAAGATTTTTCGATACTGCTGCTCTCTGATTTTCAATTCCCGCTCAATCTTTTTTCTTTCCGTAATATCACGGGCAAACTCCACAATCCCCGTAATTTCTCCCGTCTCTTCATCCTTAATAGGATAGGCAAAGGTTTCGAGGAAATCCACATCCGAGTCCTCCGTGCCTGAGATAACTCCGTTCTCCACATGACCACTTTCCAGACTTCTCTGCACTGGACAATTAGAACAGGGATTATCGTTATTCCGAAAAGCGTCATGGCATTTTTTACCTGCTAAGGGCAAATTATCACTGTACCATTTTTTCATAATGCTGTTAGCATATTTGATCGTCAGATCAGGATTGAAGACGCTGATTCCTTCTTTGATACTTTTCAAAACCGTCTCCATTTCTTTTTTGGAAGCTTTCAGTTCTTTGTTTTCCTTTTTCAGATCAGTGATATCCGACTTCAAAATTAGAATTAACTCATCATTATATCGGTCAGCTCTCAGCTCATACCACCGGACTTCGCTTTCAAACTGGAAAGCAATCTCTTCCTCTAATTTTTCATGACTCGCTCTTTTTTTATCCTTCTCGAAAACACCCCTGAGCTTTTCTGCCAGCCTCTCTACTCTGGATCGATCACATCCAGCCCGCTTTAACATTTCTGGATATGGACCCCCAGAAGGGGAAAAGTTAACAAACTGACTAATTTCCGAAAAAATTTCTTTCCACTCGCGATTGGCCAGTTCTATATTCAAATTTTCATTGACAAGAGCAGCACCTTCGGGAAGCGAAGAAACAAAAAACTTTAAATTTTTTCTTTCCTCACCCGCAAATTTTGCGATAATAGACCCCTCCCGTTTAGATCTATAATGTAAAATTCGACTTTTCACAAAACCGCCAATAATAAAGATCAAAATTTCGGTTTTTGCGATTTATCTTCAGAGAAATTATTTGATGATAACTTTTCTGATGTTTTTCTTAATCTATCACATAATTTTCATAAAAGCAAATCAAAGCAGCCTAATTTGAGAAAGGAAAATAACTCGCAGACTTTAAATTAATAATAGAGCTAAATTTAACTGTGGAGCATTATCTTAAGGGGGTTAAAAACGTGTCCAGACTTTTAAGTTTTGAGATCGCTCTTATTCTCAAAATAATTGCAGTTTTACTGGTAACATCCAGTTTTTTCTCCCGGGTTTCAGCCGCTCCCGGTCCCCAAAATTTCACCATCATGCATACCAACGATGAACATTCACATCTTATACCTAACTCTTCAGTTCTGGATTATCATCCGCAAAAGTCTGATTCTTCCGTAGGAGGAATTAAAAGATTGGCCTCGCTGTCTGCAGAATTAGAAAACGCCAGAAAAGATTGGGCTGAAGAAGTTTTGCTGGTATCGGCCGGAGATTTCAAGGCAGGCAGCCCCTTTGCCTGGCTCTCGCTGGAGGACAGAGCTGTTGAACTCAATCTCATGCAGGAAGCAGGTTATGATCTCGTAACTCTGGGAAACCATGAATTCGATTATGGTCCAAAAGCACTGGCCGAATATTTAGATAGGGCCGGATATCCAGAAGCCCACCAAAAAACTGCTGTAATAGCATCCAATCTCGAAATTCCTGAAGGACATAAAATGCAGGAGGCCGGCATCCAGAGAACAAAAATCATGAAAATATCTTCTGAGCTGACTCTGGGCATTTTTGGTCTTCTGGGAGAAAATGCCGAACTGGTCAATCCCCGTACAGAACCCATGGAATTTGCCGACAGAATAAACACCGCTGAAGAGATGATAGATAAGCTCAAAAATCAGGGAGCCGATGTCATTATAGCAATAACTCATTCAGGATTAACTGAAGATATTGAACTGGCTCAAAATATGGAAAATCTGGATCTCATCATCGGAGGTCATTCTCATACGCTGCTGGAAAAGCCACGCGAGGTCGATAACACTAAAGTAGTACAGACAGGAGAACACATGCAATACCTGGGAGTTCTGGATTTCACCTTTTATCCTGACGATCGGACACTGGAATTAAAAAATGAAGAAAGGGGCCAGTCCTATCTTGAGAAAATTGACGATTCTATAAATCCTGACAAAGATATAGCCGAAATAACAGATGAAAAGACGGAAATGCTCAAAGATTATACCGCTGAAGTTACGAACGGACGCTATGAGGACCTATTTGCCTCGCCCTTCACTATGGACTTTTCTTTTTCCGACAAGAATCTTTACAGTGACACACCCTTCGGCAACTTTTTCACCGATGCCTTGAGACTGGGGGCTCAGGATATCCTGGGCGGTGATATCGATTTTGCCTTTCAGGCCAACGGTTTAATCCGGGGAGGGCTCGAACCCGGGGTAATGCCCTGGTCAAAAGATCAAATCAGCTATTATGAGCTGGCAGCAAGCTCGAGTCTTTTTCGCGGGGAGGACGGCAGGCCCGGTTATCCCCTGGTAGAAACTTATTTGACCGAGCGCGAGATTATCAGAATTCTGGAAATCTCCTCATTTTTGAGCGAATATATGGGAGAAAGACAGTTCTTTCAGGTTTCAGGATTAAGATATACCTATGACAGGCGCAGGGCAACACTTTTTAGAATACCCCGATTGGACATCCCGGTCCCAACCGGCAGATCAGTTCTTTCAGCCGAAAAATACACAGGCGAGGGCACTCAGCTGAAAAACCCCAAAGCTTACCAGAAGCTGAAAAGAAGCAGCGATAAACTTTACAGAGTGGTAACCGACTATTACATACTGGAATATCTGCCCAAAATCAACAAATACCTCCCATTTATGTCTGTCAGACCAAAACATGAAGATGGCACCCCCATGGAAGACATGAAAGATGCCATAGTCTATCGCAACGGTCAGGAGATAAAAGTCTGGGAGGTCCTGTGGCACTATGCCGACATGCAGCTGGATGAATTATCAGAAGAATACCGCACAGCTCAGGACAGGGTTAAACAGGAAAAAAAATTATCGCCTCTGGCACTGCCCGGAGCAGTAACCCTGATATTTCTGATCCTTCTTATAGCAGCCGCGGGTTATGGCCTTTATGAATTGGTCGTTTAAATTTAAAAAAAAGAAGAATATTGATCGGGCCATATAATTTTAATCGAAATTTTCATCGGGATCGATAACTTTCAATCCCGCTGTAATAACTCCTGTGATTCAGCAGCAAACTCCTGATAATATTCACCCGCTTTGTTCTGCACATTGAATCTGAGCGAGTTAACTTCCGTGAAATCGTCCGTGACAGCAGCTACCAGGTCTTCGTCAAGAGCCCTATCCCGGGCCATCTCCTGCAGGATTTTCTTCACCTTATCGTAATCCAATCCCCGGCGATAGGGCCTGTCCTCTGTCAGGGCGGTAAATACATCGGCCACTGCCATGATGCGAGCTTCCTGCGAGAGCTCCTCTCCCGAAATTTGAAAAGGATAACCATCACCGCTGAGCCTTTCGTGATGATAAGAAGCCCAGTCGCGAATTTCCTGCAGCTCATCACCCGTATTTAAACAGTGATATGTATGGTAAGTGTGAGTCCTCATGATACTCCATTCATCATCGGTCAAAGACTCAGGTTTTTCCAGGATATCCTCCGGCACAGCCAGCTTACCGATATCATGAAAATATCCACTCAACTTCAGCAGGGCTGTTCTCTCCTGTTCAAAACCTCTATCCTCTGCCAGTTTTTCTGCAATCCCGGCCACTCCGCTGGTATGGGTGGCCGTGAAAGAGCTTCTAAAATCGATTATATAGCCGGTCAGCTGCCCCAGCTGCAGAAATTTTTCCTGAACTAAAGAACCGTTACTGCCGTTGAAAAAATCATCCAGAGCCATCAAACAACGCTTTTTATCGGTCAGATCCAGCCAGAAATATTCGCGTTCCTGAAGGGCTGTAAATGCTGCCAAAATTTCATTATTCACCCTGCCTGCCGGGATTCCTTCGATCCTGTGACTAATCTGATCCCGGGCCAGCAAAATATTCTTTCTCTTCCGACGCGCGGCCAGATTGACAACTATATTGGCCATAAAAATGATATTGCTCAAAAGCAGCTGCTCTCTATTAACCGACTCACCTGCGCCCCCGGCAGACCCCGCAGTCAGCTCATCCCAATCATGATGGTGATACCTGATAATTTTAGCAATATCTTCATCTGGAAAATTCTCCTCAGCCAGAATATATCCCACTTCGGCATGGCGATTATCCTTCTGATCAAAACGCAAATCGCTGTAATCCTGGCCCAGATAAAATATCCCCAGATCATGAATCAGGCCAGCAAGCGTCGCTTTTTTGATCAGATCTTTACCCAGCCCCATCTCCCGGGCCAGTTCAAAGGTAATATAGGCCACCTGGCGATTGTGACCCACCACCTCTTTGCTGATAAGATCCATCGCATTGGAAACAGCCTTCACCAGCCTGTACAAATTCAAATTATTCATCTTCTCCGTCCTCCCAGAAGTTAGTAAAATCCGTACCAGGTTTCTGTCGAAAAATAAAACTGTTTAGAGTTTGTCACAATCCACCGTACAGTTTCTACCGCTCTGTTTAGCCCTATAAAGAGCCTTATCAGCCAGCTGCAGAAATTCTTCCATGCCAGCAAACTCCTCTTTAAAATCAGCAACTCCTACGCTAACTGTAATAGATATTTCCTTATCCTCATACTGCGTGGAATTTTCTGCCACTTTTTCACGTATTCTCTCAGCCGCTTTTAAAGCCTGTACTTTATCGGTGCTGGGCATGAGAATCCCGAATTCTTCCCCGCCCAGCCGGGCAGGAATATCAACCTCTCGAAAATTTTCCCTCAAAAGACCGGCCAGATCTTCCAGCACGGCATCCCCGGCTGGATGGCCATATCTGTCATTGACCTGTTTGAAGCGATCGATATCCAGCATCAGCAGACTGAGTTCCTCGTCATAACGACGGGCTCTTTCTATCTCCTCCTCGCCGACCTCCATAAAATACCGGCGGTTATAAATATCGGTCAATGGATCATGGAAACTCAAGTAGGTGATTTGTTCTTCTTTTCGACGCCGCTCTTTTACGCTTGCCCGCCAGTTCTGGAAGGTGATATACCAGGAGATCATGAGCAGCATAAGAAATCCCAGAGCTGTCACCTGCAGATAAGAAGTAAGTCGTTTTTCTGCTGTTATTCTATCCTGAATATGTCTTTCTACGATGGCGGTGAGGTTTTCAATCGTCTGAGAAAGAATATGCTGATGGTTGGTGTATATCCATCCCTTCAACCTCTCCTCGGCCTCCGCCCGTCTGCCGTGACTTATGAGCTCGAACACCTCTCTTTCTATCTCTCCCAGAGTCTGGAGATGTTCCTGCATATTTTCTACCTCCTGGGCCACCCCTTCAATTTCAGCCAGCTCGACAATATCTGTCAGGGCATCTGTCAGCGGCTCTCTGTGTTCCTCGTAACGCTCCTGCCAGGTGAGATCACCGGTGACGGCAGCGAGATTGGCCGTCAGCTCAAGATTACGACTGTGATAGCGCAGATCGCTGGAGGCTCTTTCCAGAGACATTTCTATCTCCTCAAATTCTTTTATCATACGACTGGAACGCTGCAGCTGCCAGAGCAGCACGACGATTAGTATAAAGGTAACCGCCACAGAGAGGACAAACCAGGGGTTAAAATTGCTGATAAAAATTTCCTGTTTGTATTTTCCAGTAATTTTTTCCTCTCCACCCATATTCAAATCAACACCCTCTCATTTCAGCATTTACTGCTGATCGATATCCTCCAGCCACTCCTCTACCAGATCCGGATTTTCCTGAAGAAAACGCCCGGCAGCATTTTCGGGCGTCATATCTTCTTCGACTATCCAGAGCATTACCTGTCCAATTTCTTCCTCACCCCAGTAAAAATTATCGAGAAAATTATAAACCTCCGGCATATCATCCTCCAGGCCTTCCCGCACTATGGTGGCAATCTCACCTTCTTCAGTATAAATGCCGCGGGGATCGGCCAGATACTTCAGATCCCAGGAGAAAAATTTCCAGTGAGGCGTCCAGCCCGTAACTATTATCCATTCCTCCTCTTCAAAAGCATTCCTCAGGGTGGTGGTCATGGTGTGATCGCTGCCTGTAACCAGCTCGTATTCTTCCAGCGCTTCATATTGTTCCATAGCCTCCCGGGTAACATCCATAATCCCTGCATCAGGTTCGATGCCTATTATCTGGCCGCCAAACTCATCGGTATGCTCTCCGAGCTCATCTATAGAAGATATCGGCACATATTCCGGCACAACCAGTCCTTCCAGTGTACCTGTAAAATTAGGACCGAGATTGACGATATCATCACTATGCTCTTCGTAATATTTTTCTTGCAGAGGCAGCCAGCCTGCCACCATTCCGTCTCTGTCTCCCAAAGCCAGCGACTCGTAAAGAGCAGTCAGAGTTACTGACATAAGGTCGACCTCATAACCCAGCTCGTTTTCGATTATTTCTGCCACCACATAGGTGCTGGCTATCTCCGAATCCCACTCCACATAAACAAGCTCGACTTTTTCCTCTTCTGCTTCAACTTCTACTACCTCATCTCCCGGCTCCTCATCTTCATCAGCCCCGGGAGAACACGCGGTTAAACCCAAAGCTATGCAAGCCAGCAGAAAAATTATTACTGATCTCTTTATAAATTTTCTGATGACATCTCCCCCCTCATCATCTCTACAAATTTTTCCGCCAGTTCCGGATCAAATTGTTCGCCGGCACATTCTTCTATTTCCTCCAGAGCCTCTTCGCAGCTCATGGCGGCTTTATAGGGCCGGCCAGAAATCATGACATCATAGGCGTCTACAATAGCGATCATCCTCGAAATGAGCGGTATCTCCTGCCCCTTTAGCCCCTCGGGATACCCCCTGCCATTCCACCATTCATGATGGTGGAGTATTGCTCTGGCTACAGGAGCAAACTCCTCGGTAGCCACCGCAATTTTATAACCTCTTTCAGGGTGTTCTCTGATTACTTCCCATTCTTCCTGAGTCAAATCATCCGATTTTATCAGAATATCCTCCGATATAGTCGCTTTACCTATATCATGAAGAGTTGCCAGCAGAGAAAGTTTGTTCAATTCCTCTCCCGGCAGTCCCATCTTCTCACCCAGTTTTTGAACAAGATCAGCCATTCTCTCGGCGTGTTCTCTGGTTTCCGCGCTCTTAGCCCCCAGGGTATTGAGAACATTCTGCACGAGTTTATTCTCGGTGCTGTGCGATTTGGTCAATTTATCCCTGCGCATTCTCTCCTCGGCTTTTACCAGCACATCTTCAAAATCTTCCTCCAGAGTGTCCCTGACAGCTACTCCCATACCCAGATTAATCGGAATCTCCTCAAAAACAGCATCCTTACAGTTTTCCTCTATTCTATCCTTTATTTCAACAGCCATTTCTATATCAGATCCGGGGAGCAGGATAATAAATTCATCTCCCGTCCAGCGCACCAGAATATCATCACCTCTAATGTTCTTTTGCAATATTTCAGCAACCCGGATCAGCAGTTTATCGCCTTTGTTAAAACCGTAAGTTTCATTTATAATCTTCATTCCGTTGACATCACACATAATTATACCTGCGGGCAGCTGCCTTTCAGTATTCAGCTCCTGCAGCTTCTCCTTTAAATATAAACGGTTATAAAGCCCCGTCAGGCTATCATGATAGCTCAAATACTCCAGTTCTCTTTCTTTCTCCTTCAGATCCGTTATATCGAGGTGCATTGAGAGCACCCCTTCTCTCCCTTCCGGGAGTCTGATCTTTGTTTCCTTTAGATGAACATAATATTCTTTGCCGGTACTGGAGCGCGATAATCCGGTGAGCGTTAAATCCTCCCCCGCTAAAATTCTATCAATATTCGCTTTCGCTTTTTCTTCTATCTCTTCAGGAACCAGGGTTTCAAATATACTGCTGCTTTCCAGCTCCTCATGGCTGTAACCGGTTATCTCACACAATCTATCATTTGCTTCGAGTATATTTCCCTGATCATCCTGTATTAAAATGCCCACGGGGGCTGTCCGGAAAATTTTCCGATACTGTTCCTCTCTCATTTTAAGCTCTTTCTCTATTTCTTTTCTCCCCGATATATCCCGCGCAAAAACAAACTCGTATTCCTCTCCTGACAGAAAAAGATGGTGAGATAACACTTCGGCAGGAAATACCCGTTCATTTTTGCATATAAATTTTCTTTCCCTCTGCAGCTCTTTATTTTTTATCAGCTGCCGCCAGTATCCTGACCGCCCTTCAGGGTCCGCGTCTTTATCAATATCGGAAAATTTTAGCTGCAGAAGCTCTGACCTGCTGTAACCAAGCATTTCACAGGCTCTGTCGTTGACATATTTTATTTCTCCCCGGGGGCCAGTCCAAAAAATGGCGAAAGAAGCTTTTTCCAAAGACTTTTTCATCAGCTGCATTTTCTTTTTAGTTCTTTTCATCTCTGTTATGTCGGTGATAAAGCCGTATAACTTTTCTACCTCTCCATCATTATAAATACCCCTTCCCTTTTCCCAGACCCATTTTTCGCCCTCATCCCGGGTTTCAATTTTGTACTCGATCTCAAAAGGCTGTTTATCAGCAAGGGAGTTCTGAATTTTATTCCACACTTCTTCTTTATACCCCGGCTTTATCAGGTCACCATAAGCTAAAACGCTATTATCGACCAATTCCTCCGGTTTATAACCGGTCAGATCTTTACAGCCCTGACTGACATACTTCATCTCCCAATCGAACCTGTTATAACATTTATAGATTATGCCCGGATAACTGGCGGAAAATCTCTCCCTCTCCTCCTGCAGCTCCACTATTCTTTCTTCGATATTTTTTTCTTCACTGATATCATCCAGAATGATCAAGTATTCACAACTATCATTGATCATAAAGGTCAGCTCTATATATTTTTCTTCTCCGGAAGGATTGATGTATGATTTTTCATCTGCCATAATTGTTCTGATTTTATCTGAAGCTTTAATAGAATCGCCTGAAGAAAAATCTGCGAACAGCTCATCAAATTCGATCAGATCGGAAAGACTGGCGATTATATCTTCTCCGGACGCGTTTTTGCCCGGATTCAAAATTTTTCCAGCAATAAAATTCCATTCTTCTACCGTGTATTCCAGGCTTTCCTTCTCTCCCTCCGAACCAAAATTTCCTGCTATATATCCTAAATTTTTGCTTTTTAATATATCTCTAAAATCAAACCCTGTCATATTATCTCCCCACGGGCTATCTCTTTCTTGATCCAGTGCAAAATTCCTTTTAAAATTAAAATTCGGATCTTCTTATCTTCAGCTGTTAAATGGGTGCGTAAAAAACCTCATTTATAAGATTCTAAAATTCTATTCCATCAATTCCGCGAATTTCTTCGCAAGTTTCGGATCAAATTGTTCTCCTGCACATTGTTTTATCTCTTGCAGGGCTTCTTCCCTGCTCATGGGCTCTTTATAGGGGCGGCCGTTGGTCATAACATCATAGGCATCAACTATAGCAATAATGCGTGACCGAAGTGGAATTTCCTCTCCCGCAATTCCTTCCGGATACCCACCGCCATCCCATCTTTCATGATGGTAAAGTATCTCGCGGGCAATCGGAGCAAATTCTTCCGAAGCTGAAGCTATGACATAACCTCTCTCCGGATGCTGCTTGATTATTTCCCATTCTTCGTCCGATAAACCGCCCGGCTTCTTCAAAATATCCTCGGAAATTGTTACCTTTCCGATGTCATGAAGGGTGGCTAAAAGCGAGAGATTGTTTAACTGTCCATTTGTCAGACCAAATTCCTCCCCCAGGCTGTGGGCGTATTTTGTCATTCTCAGGGCATGTTCGCGGGTCTCATCGCTTTTGGCAGCAAGCGTATTCAGCAGGTTTTGAACCAGCTTATTCTTGCCGCTTCTGCTCCGGGTGAGCTTATCTTTCTGCATGTTATCCTCAGCTTCATGGAGTATTTCATAAATATCTTCCTCAAATCTGGTCTTGACTGAAAGCCCCACCCCCAGCGTAAGCGGAATATCATCGGCAATTCTGTTTTTTTCGGCCCTGGCTTCTATGCGATCACAGATCTTTCTGGCCTCCTTTTTTCCGGTGTGAGGAAGCAGAATCACAAACTCATCTCCCGCCCATCGCGCTGCGAAATCCTGTTCCCTGGTGCACTCCTGGATAATATCCGCCGTTTTATCGAGCAGTCTATCTCCAATTTTATGACCATAAGTATCATTCACCAGCTTCAAACCATTCACATCCAGCATAATGATACTCACCGGCAGCTTCGACACAGAATCCAGCTCTTTGATTTTCTCCTCGAGATAATTTCGGTTGTGAAGACCGGTCAATTCATCATGACGGGACATATGCTCTATCTTACGCTGCTTTTTCTTGCGGGATGTGATGTCAAGATGGGTACCGTACATCCACTCCGGACTGCCATCCTCGGTCCAGGTGAACACCCGTCCTCTGTTTAAAACCCATACCCAGCTGCCATCTTTATGCTGGAGTCGATTTTCAATATGATACTGTTCCTTCTCGCCCCGAAAATGTTTTTCCAGCTTTTTCTGAGCCCTTTTTAAATCTTCAGGGTGCATCAATTCCCGCCATGTATCGATCGTTACTGGTTCGAGTTCTTCCCGGGAATAACCCAGCATTTCCGCCCACTTTTCATTGATAATCTGCTCTCCGGTCTGCACATTCCACTCCCAGGTTCCCACATTGGTGCCCTCGATAATGCTGGCCAGCCTCTCATTTTGTTTCTTAATTCTTTCTTCTCTATTTTTCCGTTCGGTTATATCCCTGACCCATTCCACCAGATATTCTATCTCGCCAGTTTCATCTTTTACGGGCAGAACCCGAAGGTCAATCCAGCCCCCCTCGGGAAGAGAGGTCTCTTTTTGCAGCGATTCTCCTGTTTCCAGCACCTCTTTCGCCTCACAATCAGGACAGATATCCTCTCTTTCTCGATAAACCCTATAACATTTTTCATCCAGCTGCCTTCTCTCTGGCGGTACATCTCCAATACCCTTCCAGTTGCTGTATAATATATTCATCTCGAGATCATGAATAGAAACCATCTCCGGAATAACAGAAAGTGTCTTCTGCAGGCGTTCCTCGCTCTTTTCCAGCTCCCGACGCATGTGATATTTCTCGGTGACATCGCGAAAAACCAGCACAGCTCCCTGTATTTCTCCCTCTTCATCTCGAATAGGAGAAGCAGAATCGGCGATCTGGTATTCTCTGCCATCCCGGGAGATGAGTTTGGTGTGATTGGCCAGCCCCACTTTTCCGCCTGACTCCATAACCTCCTTCACCGGAGATGGTACCGGCTCGCCGGTTTCAGCGCTGACTATTTCGAAAACTTCCGGCAGATTTTTGCCCCTTGCTTCATCAGAGAACCAGCCTGTGAGCTTTTCAGCCCGCGGGTTCATACGGGTGATTTTACCTCCGGTGTCGGTGGCAATCACGGCATCGCCGATAGAATTGAGCGTAATACGCAGTTTTTTACGGCTTCTGCGCAGCTCCCTTTTTCTACGCCGAAGTTCAGTTATCTCCTCATAAATTGCATAAATCCCCTCTAAATTTCCCTCTATTTTAATGGGTATTCCTTTAATAATGAATTCATGAGGATTGCCTTCAAAATCATAACGGGTCCCCTGGTCCACCACTTTCTGGCCTTCCAGCACTTTCTCGGTTAAATTCCTGCCGGCGCTGCCGCTTTTCCCTTTTTCCAGCACCTCATCCATATCCTGGCCTTTTATTTCCTCAAGCTCATAACCAAAAATCTCTTTAAATTTATCATTGATATCTATAACTCGATGCTCTTCATCGAGTCTGGCAATCGCTGATCCGCTCCCGGAAAAAAGCACTTCCAGGCTCTGATTTTTTCTCTTCAGCTCTTCTTTTTGTTCTTTGAGCTCGATGCCGGCAGATTTGCGTTCCTTTATATTTTCGTGCATCACCAGCGCCCCCTGCCGAAAGGGGATTGCCCTCATCTTAAACCAGCGCCGCTCATCAGGAGAATGGCAGGAGTACTCCTGAACAAATTTCCGCTTATCCCCGGCAATTACCGATTTAATACCCCGAAGAGCTTTTTTTACCTCTTTTTTCTCTTCTTCTGATTCGCTCAATACCTCGAGATAATTTATTCCTGACCCGCATTCTTCAGGACTTAAATTGTTCTTGCTGGCAAAATTATTCCAGCTCTCGTTAACACAGATAATTTTTCCTCCAGCATCAATGACCGCGGCATTGTGAGGAAGAGAATCCAAAAATATTTTTAATTCTGAATTTTTGTTCTGGCTGCCTTGATCTTTCATATTTATTTACCCCTCCTCAGCAAATAGATCATTGCCAATATCTTTATATATTCATTATACATTTTAATGTGGGATATAACAAATCAAAATTATAATTCATTCTTATTAATAATTAACGAAAATCGGAAAATAAAGTACAAGCTGCTCTGATAATCCGGCCAATTTCATAATAACTGTTCTGGTGAAAAACCACAACTTATAAGAAATTTTTTTTCGTTTTCAGCAGGAGAATCATCATAAATCTTTAAAAATATAATAGAGGATAATATAAAAATTAAATATCGGCGCAATCAGGTGCCTCCGGCTACGGTCGGAGGAGAATAGGGAATCAGGTGAAAAGCCTGAACGGGCCCGCCACTGTAACTGGTAAGATCGGATTCCTCTGCCACTCGCCGTCTTTAAGTACGCAGGAGCAGCGGGGAAGGTCGAATTCGATCCAGGCCAGAAGTCAGGAGACCTGCCTGGTTGTTGAGCCTGCAGCTCCCCTATGGCAGGGAATGTAGGTGAAGCTAATGCAGAACCGGTGCGGTCAAATCCTGTTTTTTCATTTCCTCCGACAACTCTTGCCGGATCTGCATAGCTTACTCACCTAAACCACTCAACCTGTCAGGGTTGGGTTTTTTATTTTGTCAAAGCTAACAATCAACTTTTTCTAAACCAAAATAAATTTTGCTCATCCAATTTTGATCTGGCATCCCTCTACTTATCTGCACCGGTTAATATAGCCGGTGCAATTTTTTTTGGCATAAACACCTCCCTTTTATCTTCATCCCCACTCTGGCATAATCCCTCCTAAACTTTCTTAATATTTTATCCTTTGACAGCAGGGTAAATATACACTAACATGGGATAAGGATGCGACTTATTGTGAAGAATATAATTTATTTTTATCTTTGGAGGAAATAACTATGATGGATAATATTTCAGTTTATATATCGGTTGATATGGAAGGTGTAGCTCCGGTGACAGATAAAAAGGAAGTAGAAAGAGGTAATCCGGAGTTCGAAAAGGCCTGTCAATTCATGACAGAAGAAGCCAATGCCGCCGTGCGAGGTGCTTTTGCCGGCGGAGCTGAGAGAATTGTGGTCAGAGATGCTCACGAATCCGCCCGCAACCTGAATCCTGAAAAGCTCGACAGCAGGGCTGAGCTCATAAGGGGATTGAGCGGGAAGCCCTGTGGCATGATGGATGGCCTGGATGAAAGTTTCGATCTGGCTTTTTTTGTAGGTTATCACGCCGGACCGGACAGCCGGGATGCCGTCATAAGCCATGCTTATTCCCACAGGTTCAATGCCATTTCCATCAACGGTCATGCTGTAAATGAAGCCATATTGAATTCTCTTTGGGCCAGAAACCTGAAAGTTGAACCGGCGCTAATAACGGGTGATGTAAAAGCCTGTAAGCAGACAAAAAACCTGCTCCCGGATATCGAAACTGTATTCGTAAAAAAAGGACTGGGCGAGGCAGTTCACAGTCTCTCGCCCGATAAAGCCTGTCAGCTGATAGAAAGCCAGGCTGAAGAAATTTTAAATAGAAAAACTTCACGTGAAAATGTCAGCCTTTCAACCCCTCATGATCTCCAGCCCGTCTTTGCCAGGTTAGAAAATGCCATCAGAGCAGCGAATTGTTCGGAAGCTAAAATAGAGGATGCCCGTACAGTCAATTTTTCACGAGAGAACAAAGAAATCCTCCAGAATCAGCCCCTAACCGGCAGAATACATTCAAAATTGGCGCTCAAATCGAAGGGTGACAGATCCTGCCTGCAAAAAAATTATCTGCTCCCCGGGATTGAAACCGCGTCCAAAAAAATCAGGTTATCCCCACCCTATGATCTCCAGCTGGTTTTTTCCGGAAAGGAAGATGCCATCAAAGCAGCCAATTATCCCGGAGTTGTAAGAGAGGATGCATATACCGTCATTTTCCCGGCAGAAGATATAAACGAGCTGATGACTTTCATCAGTTTCGTCAGCTGATCTTCTCTATTTCAGTAAACTAATCCATTGAAACATCAGATATTTTTAAACGAAATTTTTTGCATTAAAGCTTCAGCAGAGCTTATTGTATCGGTGATCAATATGTGTTAGTATTAATGGGAGAATGATATTGTGAATAATATAATTAATACTTGGGGGTTAAAAAATCATGAAAAACTTCGGACTCATTCCCAGGCTTATTATAGCAATAATAGCCGGTATTCTGACAGGTTTGTATCTGCCGGAGAGCCTGGCCAATGTACTATACACCTTTACCGAGATCTTTGGGGAAATTCTCACCTACATAGTACCTCTAATCATACTCGCCTTCATCATTCCCGGCATATCTGAGCTGGGCGCAAAAGCCAGCAATCTGCTGGGCAAAACGGTTTTAACCGCCTATATTTCCACGATAATTGCCGGTATTGCGGCATATCTCGTGGCCAGCAGTCTTATTCCTCTCATAGCACCTGCGGGAGAACAGGTGGCAGAAGCCCAGGGACTTTCTCCCTATATCGAACTGGAAATACCACCGATTATGGGAATAATGACAGCACTTGTCACCTCCTTCATCTTCGGCATAGGCATAAATCATCTCAAAAACGAGGAAAATAAACTGACACTCTATAATTTCATGCAGGAAGTCAGAACAATAGTCCAGTTTTTTATTAACAGGGTTATTATACCCTTTCTGCCAGTTCACATCGCAGGTATCTTCGCCGATATGGCAGCAGAAGGGACAGTATTCCGAACTATCACGATGTTCGGTCCTCTTTTTGTGCTGGTAATTGCCATGCACATAACATATCTGATGGTGATGTTTTCACTGGCCAACAGGCTTTCTCCCAAAAACAAAGTTCTGACGAGCATAAAAAGCATGCTGCCCGCTTATACGACTGCTCTGGGAACCATCTCAAGTGCGGCCACTATTCCGGTCACTCTTAAAAGTGCGAAAACACTCAATGTAAAGGAGAAAATTGTCGACTTCGTGGTGCCGCTCGGGGCTACCATCCATCTGGCCGGAAGTACTATAGCTCTAGTTAGCTGTGCCGTGGCCACCATGATTTTATATGGCGAACCATTCACGCTGGCATCCTTTCTGCCCTTCATATTCATGCTGGCAATAATAATGATCGGCGCACCTGGAGTCCCCGGCGGGGCGGTTATGGCAGCTCTGGCTCCTCTGGCTTCTATACTGGGTTTTACCGAAAGCATGCAGGGTCTCATGATCGCACTCTATATGGCCCAGGATGCCTTCGGAACTGCCTGTAATGTCACAGGTGATGGAGCTATATCAATCATAGTGGACTATTTCCATTCCGACAGTGAACAGGAAGAGGTCAGCACTGAGAGAGCCAAAAGCGGTGCTTCCGGAAATTAAAAGAGAGATAAAATTCTGACAGATAAAATCGATTTAAAATTAGGTTCTTCTTGTTTTTAGTTGAGGGGTATTGTATAAGATCACTATCATGACAATAGTGGCTGGAAGATATAAAGCAAAGTGATACTTGAAATTTTTCGAAACTCAGGTTAAGCTCCTGGCCAACTGATAACAAGAAGATCCAAAATTAAATCACCGTACAAATATAGGGTGCCGGACTGAACTGTGTTATTGTCGTAAATTTTCATGTCCGGTGCCCCTTTTTTATTCATCGGGATTTTTGGCCATCACATCTGTCTCTGGCTTTACTATCACCGACAGCATGAGAAGCTCTTCTTCTTCAAGGCCTATTGATACCTGGTTGCTGTGAAACTCGGGTCTTTAAGCATATAACCAAATAAGTTTTTTTTGACATACCTTTTTACCAGCTGACGACAAAAAGATCAATAAAGCGTATTCACTGACCTGCTGAAGTTTTTAATTTCAACCACAGCCTTTACAGAAGTCACAGCCGCACATCTGCATTTTCTTGCAGATATGGCTCCAGCTGCGCCGGGCGAAAATGCAATCAGCTTCGTGACATTTAGCTTCTTCTTTAACCATCTTCATCAAATTATGATGTATGTAGTCGGTTAATATCAATATCAAATCTACTCCGTCCGGTATAGAGATCTGTCGTGCTCTTTTTTTCTTGCGCCCGGTGACATGATATATGCTGTCAAAGCCCATATCGCGAAGGTTATCCTTTATTACTCCTAAATTATCTCCTCCCACGACCAATGCTGACATAATAATCCCCCTTTTCTTTTGAGTTTAATTTTTTGGAATGAAACCCGATAAAATTTGAAAGTTCTATGAATCTGATTCGCAGGAGACAGACCCTTAATCGAAACTTATTTTCAATAAACTGCAAAAAAATTAGATGAACAAAGCTCCCAGGTTGGCCACTGCCCCTCCCAGCGCAAAAGCCATAGCTGTCGTAATGAACAGAACACCCAGCGCCATCTTTAAATTGAATTCGCTGGTCAAAACGGCGACCACGGCGATGCAGGGGACGTATAGCAGGCCGAGTACCGCGCCAGTAAAAAGCTGCAGTGAGTTCAAATCCATCTCCAGCATGGGCAGAACTGTCAGCTCTCTGCGAAAAACTCCCAGCATCAAAGGCACTGCTACCTCTTCAGGCAGATGCAGCCAGCCTGTAACCACCGGTGAAAGAGCAGCTCCGACAATTTCCATTATCCCGCTCTCGAAAAGAAGGGCAGCGGCGCCTATGCCCAGGATCAAAGGAAGCTCCCCGTTGACCATAAACCTTTTAATCCGGACGAAAACTTTCTTAAATACCACATCGACTCTGGGTCTTAAAAGAGGCGGAATCTCCATGGGGGTGACCGGCCTCTCCCCGGGGAGTATTCTTTCCAGCAAAACACCTGCGGTCATGATGATCAACAAAGAAAAGAGGAAAATCGCTGGCACTAAAAGAAGAGATCCTTCTGAGAGCAGAGCTATAAAAGCCCCGGTCTGAGCTATGCAGGGAACAGCCAGGCTGATCGCACCCGAGACTATAATTCGCTGTTTGCGGGTGGAAAAATTGCGGGTGGCCATAATACCCGGGATGCCGCAGCCGTATCCCAGCATCAGGGGAATGATGTTGGACCCGCCGAGACCTATCTTCTCCATTATACCGTCAAGCAGCACCCCCAGCCGGGGCATATAGCCGCTATCCTCCAGCAGGGTCAGCGCAATATAAAATGTGAAAACATAGGGTAAAACCAGGCCAAAGGGCCATTCCAGTCCTTTTACCAGAAAACCGTACTCTCCTATCAACACTCTTTTGAAAAACGAGGGCGAGAGCAGAGTGCTCACCACAGATTCCAGCAAGGGGATCATAAAACCTTCGATCACGGGCATAAGCAGATACTGTCTAAGCCCCATGCCCACCCCCACGACCAGGCCGAATATAACCGCCAGGAATAACACTGCCGCCGGCAGACCGGGCCAGGGTTTTACCAGTTTATATCCCCAGCTCTCCTGCTCTTCCTCCCCCTCTTTTCTCTTTACAGCTTTTGAGTAAAGATGTTCCGCCCTGGCCCAGGTTGCGGTGTCATCGCTTTTTGCTGCCCCGGGATTAAAATCTTTCTTTTTGTCCTCATTACTTCCTATGGATTTCTCCAGAACATTCTGAATCAGTCCCGGTATTTTCTCCAGTCCTTCTTCGTCGACAGCTACAGCAGGCAATACCGGCAGATCCAGAGTTTCGGACAGACACTGAATGTCAATTTTGCGCCCTTCTTTTTCGGCCAGATCCATCTTATTGATCACAGCCAGGGTGGGAAGGTCGTATTCCAAAACCTGCAGCAGAAGATAGAGGCTGCTTTCCAGATTGCTGCCGTCCAGAACGCAGACAACAGCTTCGGGCTCATCGCTTAACATCTCCACGGCTACTTCTTCCGCCTCATTGGTCGCCTCCAGGGTATAGGTGCCGGGCACATCGATGAATTCATATTCTTCGCCGTTTAAATTTATGCTGCCTTGAGTATATTCGATGGTGGTGCCGGGATAGTTCGCCACTCCAACCCCAAGTCCTGTCATATAATTGAAGATGACGCTTTTGCCCACATTGGGCGGTCCTATCAGAAGTATTCGATTATCACCGCTGTCATTTTGTCCCTGAATATTATTATTCCGCTCTTGCATCATAGGTCACTTCTATGTTTTGAGCGAGTTTTTTCGGCACCGCCACTTTGCGGTCTTCTGATTCTACGACTAAAGGTCCAGAAAACTTCTCCCGGGTCTTAAGTCTGAGCTTCTTGCCTGCTCTCACGCCCAGAGGAGCTAAAAGATTATTATCGGGAACTGAACAAACCCTGCAGCTGCAGTCTTCGGGCAGTTCTTCCAGCCTTAAAACTTCCTCTTCCCGATCATCGCTGTTGTCAGCGCTCATTTCGATCAACACTGATTTCTTTCCTACCTTCTGTTTGACGCTTAAGCTTCGCCACTGGATATCATCACCCGGATGCCCGTTTCTTCCCGTCCGGTCGGAGTCTGATTCTGAAAATAATTTTTCGGCATCAATTCTATCATCAAAATATTTCAGCCAGCCCCGGGGCTGACGGTAAATTATCTTGCCGCTTTCACCAATAGTCTCAGCAATGCGGGCCAGACACTCACGTCCGGGCCTGACATTATAGGACACCCAGACAGCATCAAAGCAGGAGTAATCTATTTTCTGGCAGAGGCCCTGTATGAAATTTATTCTGCCGTCAAAGCCATAATCCTGCGAAAGATCTCGGGCTTTATTCAAAGCTTCCTCATCAAAATCAACAGCTGTTACCTCCCAGCCTCGCTCAGCCAGTTCGAAAGCGGTAAAAGGAAAAGGACCGCAGCCCAGATGGGCAACTTTATCTCCAGGAGAGATATCAGCCAGCTCGATTTCTTTGTCGATCATTTTTCCATAAAAGAATTCACCATATTTTTCTCCCAGAGCTGGTTTGGAGCTGATCATATCTTCTATTTTTTTGACAAAGGAGGACATAACATATTCTGCTGCCATATTCAATTCATCTCCTAATGTAGTTTATTTTTAGTGAGTGCTTCTTTTATACAGTCCTTAATTGAAACTCGTTATCACTGAAGAGCAAAAAATTTAAACTGAATAATATACCTCTGAACAGTCGAAACCAGAGTATTAATCTAATTGAAACTGTTTTTCAATTAATCACCTGTATGTATAATAGCAATCATAATTTTGACTGTCAAATTATTGAAAATGATTATTAATAAGTTTGGTTTACAGCCCGGCCATCATTTTTTCATTATTTGCATAATATGATCAAATATTCATGCTTTTGAAATTTATTTCTTTATATGATATGGTTATAACGTCCGGTGAACCATAACTATTTTTGACTACATGTCAGGAGGTATATGGATTGAAAAAAATCAAAATATTGCTGCTCGTTTTCATCTTTGCTCTGACTATGCTGGCTTTTATCTCTCTCCCAACAGCCGCCGAAGGTGATGTTGAGGAAGTGGAAGTCAGGGTCAGCATACATCCCATCTACGCGATGGCGGAGAGGATTGCTGGAGATCGCCTTCAGGTGGAACAGGTGGCTCCCCATGGGATCGAAATTCACGGCTTTGAACCTTCCCCCCGCCAAATTGCTGAACTTGAAGGGGCCGATGCATTTATTTTTATAGGGTCAGGGCTTGAGCCCTGGGGAGAAAGGGCCGCTGAATCCCTGGCTCATGAAGGTATAGAAATTCTTGAGCTGGCTGAAAAAGTGGAGTTGAGGCCTTATGGAGAAGAACACGATCATGATCACGACCATGATGAACATGGCCATAATAACGATGAAGATGATCATGATCATGACGAGCACGGTCACGATGATCATGAACATGGCGAATACGATACGCATATCTGGCTGGACTTTGAGATTATGCAGGAAACTGCAGCAGAAATCAGCAATCTTTTTGCCAGTCTGGATCCGGAAGGTGAAGAAATCTTTCAGGAAAACATGGAGGATGTGCAGGAAAAACTGGCTTCGCTGGATAGAACCTATCAGGAAGAGCTGGCAGACCGAACTCACGATGACATTATAGTTTCCCATGCAGCCTTTGGTTACATTGCTGACAATTACGGTTTAAACCAGCATGCTGTCACCGGCCTTTCCCCTCACGATGAACCATCACCCAGGACTGTATCGGAACTTATAGAAACAGCCTCAAAAACCGGGGTGGATTATATCCTTATGGAGAAGTTAGCCAGTCCCGAAACTGTTAATGTGGTGGCGGACGAAGCCGGCCTGGAAATTCTCCAGATAAATCCCGGCCACGGTTTGACAGAGGAAGATGTGGAAAAAGGGAGAGACTATTTCGATATAATGCATGATAACCTGGAAAATTTGAAAAAAGCACTCGACGCTTAAATGGAATACAGACTTTCATTCTGAGATAATTCCTATCAACAACCTGACACCTGCTGGAGATATCAAACTCCAGCTCTATGCTGCAAAAATTCACCGCGATTATGAACATTGGGGTAATCTTCCATCTTATCTCTCTATTCCTCTATACCGGTATGCTCGACCGCCGAAGGAGTCGTGCAGGCCTCGGAAGAACTGGAAAAGATGACGCAGGATCCGGAGGATATAACCGATCAGTTCGAACTTTAAAACTGGATTGAAACAGGGATATCTCCATAGTCCTCTAATTCTGCTTCATTTTTCTGGCTGATAGTCTTAAATTCTCCTGAAATTTCCAGAAAACAATTGACCAGAAAAGGATCGAAGTGAGTTCCGCTGTCCTCTTCGATGATCTTACAGCTTTTTTCATGGGTGAAGGCTTCCTTATAGGGCCTTTCGCTTCTGAGGGCATCATAAACATCGGCTATAGCCATAATCCTGGCAGCCAGAGGAATTTCATCTTTTTCTAATCCTTCGGGGTATCCCTCACCGTTCCATTTTTCATGGTGATAATGGATTAAATCCAGACCTATTTCCAGCAGATAATTTTCTGAATACATTTTCTGGACCTTCTTGAGAAGTTTACAACCGATGACAGTATGCTGTTTTACCCGTTCGAATTCATCATCAGTCAGATCTCCCGGCTTTAAGAGGATCGAATCTGAAATTCCCACTTTGCCGATATCGTGGAGAGGACTGGCGATATATAAATTTTTGCAGTAATTTATATCCACTTCAGCATTATATCTGCCCGTATCTTTGACTTTATTGGCAAGATACCAGCAGTATTTTTGAGTTCTTATCAGATGGTCTCCCGTCTCCTTATCCCGGGCTTCAGCAAGTTGAGCCAGAGCATAGATCATAGCCATACGGGAATCAGAAATTTCCTTGGTCTTCTCTTCGACCAGTTCTTCAAGATAATTATTGTGAACTCTCAGTTTTTTTCTGGTGGCGCGCAGTTCCAGCTGTGTATCGATTCTCCTTTTCAAAATGCCTGGGTTGATCGGCTTCTTTATAAAATCCACTGCCCCCATCTCCAGCCCCAGAACTTCATCGGAGATAGTATCCTGCCCGGTCAGAAAGATAATAGGGATATTGGCGGTGGAGGGAGTTTCCAAAAGCCTCTGGCATACCTCATATCCGTCCATCTCTGGCATTCTAACATCGAGTAAAATTAAATCTATTTCCTGATTTTTAGCTATCTTCAAAGCCAATCTTCCGTTTACTGCAGCTTTCACTCTATATTCGGGAGTCAAAGCATTCTTGACAATATCCAGGTTTTCGGGAACATCATCAGCAGCCAGTACTGTCAGCTTTTCATCATCAGAAACATTCATTTTTTTCTCCTTCTCTGATTTTATTTCCAGGAAATCGGCCTCTCTGAATGTTTCCTGAAAATCCATCATTTAATCGATTTTCAAAAGCATATATGTTATATCATCATTTCCCTTATTTAAATCAATTTGATTCTTCAACTCCCGGTAAAAGGCTGTAAAACCTCCGTCCTCTGCCCCTTCGCCAATTTTTTTGTATATATGGTCGATATGATCTTGAGATAGATCGGGAGATTTAGAACTTATATGGTCTACAAGACCATCTGTATAGATAAATATTTCTTTGAAGTCTGCAGCATCGATCGCTTCCACCCTGAAGTTGTTGTCACCCATTATCCCCAGAGGCGTATTGCTGGCTGTGAGCTTTTTCACTTCACCTCTTCCATCAAAGAGCAAAGGAGGCGGATGCCCGGCGTTACAGCAGACCAGTTCTCCATCAGCTTTGTCATATTCCATGTAAACTCCGGTGACAAACATCTCCCCAATCTCGTTTATAAAAATTCCTGCCAGCCGCGAGTTGATCCTGCTCATAACTTCTCCCGGAGTCAACTTATTACAGTCCAGACTTTTAAATATCAATTTCACCATTACCATGATCATTGCAGCCGGCACTCCATGTCCCATAGCGTCGGCCAGCAAAATTCCATATTTCTCATCAGACAGTGAGTTTAAATCATAAACATCACCGCCTATTTTTTTCCATGGGGCGATAAAATATTTCTCCTGCCAGTTCCGGAGGCAGATCTAAATTTGCCAGAGCTTTCTGGACCCTTCGAGCCAGATTCAGCTGGTGTTCCAGGCGCTGACGCTGTTTTTCCACGCGATCATGAGCTCTTTTAAACCTCAGCAGTGACTTCACTCTGGCCATGAGTTCGGCCCAGTCTATGGGTTTTGTTAAAAAATCATCTGCACCAGCTTCCAGACCTTCCAGTCTATCCTCACGAGCATCGAGCGAGGTTACCAGAATTATAGAAAGTTCATCCCTGCCCATTTCAAACCTTATTTTTTCACAAACTTCAATGCCATTTATTCCCGGCATCATCACATCTAAAAGTACTAATTTTATTTTAACCTCTTTGCGTAAAATTTCCAGCGCTTCTTCACCGCTGGAAAGAGCTATTACAGAATATCCCTCTTCCTGAAGATAAGATTCAAGCATTACTAAATTCTGTCTATTATCGTCAACGACAAGAATAAGCTCTTCTATTGACATTTTTTCACCCGCCCATCGATCATATAATCTGCAGCTGATCCATCTGACTTTGATAATCCCTGATATATATTCTGGCAATTTTGGCCAAAAGATTTTTTCTGCCCATAAGACTTGAAATAGTTTTATCAATATCTACATACTCTTTTCTGCTTCCCGGCATAAATCCCCCCAGAAAAAATTATTCCATCTCTTCCTCCAGAAGTTCATTTATATTTTTCACCTGTTTTAACGCAGATTCAAATTCATATGCTGCCAGCTCATCCTTTAAAACCCGCATTCTTTCATCCAGCCAGTCTCTGCCCGTTTCCAGCATGTGATCCTGAATCCTGTCAACAGCTTCTATATCGTAAGCTTCAATCAATGTTTTGATGTTCTGGAGCTCGGATTTAAATTCAGAAATTGCAATATCCCGGAAACTTTCGACTTCGTCCGATTCTCTCTCCGGCAGCGAGCTTATTTCCCCGGCAGTTCTCGCCAGTTCCTGCTCCAACTTTTTAGTCAGTTTTTGTAAATCCTCTACATTTGAGATTTCTCCCAGCGATCTCTCTAATTTCTCGGCCTTATCCTGCAGATTTTCAGCTCCTATATTACCAGCTGTCCCTTTAATCTCATGAGCTATGTCCTCCAGGGTATCGTAATCTTCCCTGCTGCGGGCATGCTGTAATTCTTCTTTTAGTTCCGGACAATTTTGGGCAAACTTCTTCAATACTTTCATGTAAATCTTAACGCTGCCTTCTAGGCGTTTAAGCCCTCTGCTGGCGTTTATAGTATCAAGATCTAAGACTTTTTCAGCTTCCTCGGCTTTATTACGGCCGTCATTATCTGATTGAAAACCGGCACCGGAATTAAATCCGCTTTCATCTATAATCTGTTTAATTTTTTTCAACAAATTTTCAATGTCGATCGGTTTGGCAACCAGATCGTCCATTCCAGCTTCTGACGCTTCTTTGCGATGTTTTTCCATAACATTAGCAGTAAGAGCTATAACCGGCAGCTTTGAAAGTTTCAGCTCATCTCTTATTTTGCGGGTGATCTCATATCCATTGAGCCCCGGCAGCTGAATATCCATTAAAACACAGTCATATTCATTTTTCTCTATTTTGCTCAAAGCCTCTCTGCCCTCTTCGGCTAAATCCATCTCATAACCGTGAACTTCCAGGATTTCCCGGGCCAGCACCTGATTTGTCTCATTGTCTTCAACCAGCAGCAAACTGTCAGCATGACCTGCCTCTAAATCCTCTTCAGCCAGTTCCGAGCCCTGTTCTCTAACAATTTCCTGGCCGGAATATCCATAGACATCCATAACGGTATCGAATAAACTGGATGGACTGAAGGGTTTGGTCAGGAAATCAGAAATATATTCTGAGCCTGGCTCCGTTTTGATCTCTTCTTTATCGAAGGCAGAAACAATAATAACTTCCGGTTTGGGACGAATTTCTGGTTTTTTCATTATATTTTGCAGTGTCTCCAGACCATCTATTCCCGGCAGATTCCAGTCCATGAGCAGCAGCTCATAATCTTCTTCAACAAATTCTAATTTCTCAAGAGCGGTTTCCCCATCTCTGGTCACTTCAGGATGAAAATCCAGTGCCTGAAGATACTCCTCACATATCTCACGGGCAGAAGAATTATCATCAACCACTAAAACTTTGAGGCCGTCGAGATCTGGCGGGGTGGAGATGGATCTGCCTTCCTCCTCTACAACCCGGCCAAATTCAGCGGTAAAATAAAATGTGCTGCCTTCTCCTGGTTCGCTCTCCAGCCAGATTTCTCCCTCCATCATCTCCACCAGCTGTCTGGCAATGGCCAGTCCCAGCCCCGCACCTGCACTACCTCCTGAAATTGAATTCTCAGCCCGGTCAAATCGCTCAAAGACATTATCCTGTTTTTCCAGAGGGATCCCGGGACCGGTGTCACTTACAGCAAACTGATACTTGATCCTATCCTGCTCTTTCTTTTTCATCTTAACTTCGATAATAATTTCGCCTGACTCGGTATATTCCAGGGCATTCTTGGTCAGATTGGCCAAAATCTGAACCAATCGGGTCTCATCGCCGACCAATTTATTGGGAACTGTCGGAGGGCGAGAAAACAAAACTTCAATGGGTTTATGCCTGGATTCTTCGGCTATAATCAGCCAGGTCTGTTCCAGCACTTCATCGAGTTCTAATACTTCCTCTTTTAGTTCAATTTTCTCATCTTCAATCCTGGATAAATCCAAAATATCATTTATAATATTGAGAAGATATTCAGCGGAAGCTTTAATCCTCCTAAGATAATTATCTCTCTTTTCTTTTTTAATATCCCGGTCCAGACACAGTTCGCTCAGGCCTGTGATGGCATTCATCGGGGTGCGAATTTCATGGCTCATGTTGGAAAGAAATTCGCTTTTGGCTCTGCTGGCTTTTTCTGCCTCATCTCTGGCTCTTGAGAGTTCATCTGTAACCGTGTTGGCGAGGTTGGTCAGGGCTTTAATCGTGTTGGTGCTGCGTTCATTGCGGCCGGAAAACTCCTCTTTATCGAAGAACTCTTTTTTATCAGCAGACTTTTTTTCGTTTTCAGTCAGAGCCAGTGCTGTTAGAGTTATATTGAGCAGGCAGTTTAATTCTCCGCTGCTGTAAAATTCTCCGTAGGTAAAAAAACCAGCTGCAGGAGCGATATCCTTAAATATGGATAACTCACTGTTTAAATTTTCCTGCAGAGCTGCCTTTCTGATAGCACAGGAATAGAGAAAAAGAGCTTCGGGACTAAATTGTTCTATCATTCTTTTTGACAGATTAATGTTCTTCTGGATGATAGAATTTATATGGCCGTAGCTCAGATATACATCTGCTCCCTCCTGGACTTCTCCGCCGAAACCCAAAGAGCCATCTTCGTACCTGGCAGCAGCTCCCCGGGCTACCAAAGTATCGCCCCTTTTTAAGATGAGTGGAAATTCCGGCCCGGCAGTCTGAGGCAGTCGTTCGGCAATTTCTTCGCCCAGATACTTCTCATAGATATCGCAGCAGACTTACCATCGATTTCATATACTCTATTACCCTCACTTTTGGTAACCTGCATTTTTTTGCCAATTTTCTGCCATCCCAGATTATAATCAGAATAAACTTTTAACCGGCTGCTGTTTAATGCCACCCCCACCAGGCCATGAGCCGAAACTCTCTCGTTCAGAAATATATAATTATTTTTGAAGGCAAACTCAAAATTGTCCCCTGCCTTGCCCCCGGCAATGACAACGCTGTCATCTATGGAGTTCAGACCATCCAATACACCATCCTGGATATTTGACCAGTCCGAGAACATAATAATTGCTTTGGTGCTGTCAGAGATAAGTTCTCTGCCCAATTTTCTGCCCAGTTCAAAACTATCTTCACCGTTACCGGAGATAAAACTGCTTTCAAGACGGGTCCTGGAAAAACTGCTAAAAGAAATCACAGTTTCATTTTCTCTGGCCTCACCGTTTATTATCTCACCTGCTGTAGTAGTTCCAATTATTGTCGCCCGGGGCAGCAGTGACTTAATACTGGCAGTGACCTTTTTTATAAAACTTTTATTGCAGACCCCGGTAAAGATCTGTACCAGGAGATTATTGTCTTTTATCTCCTCGTTTTCTATAAATGCTTTTAGTTCGTCTTCTCCCTGATAGATAATATTCTGTACTTTCATCTTCACACCTCAAAAAACTGCAAATTTTTATCAGATTAACTCAACTCCGGAACCGTTGATGGTTTTTTTAATTTTTATCAGCATTTTTTCAATATCGATAGGTTTAGAGATCAGTCCGTTCATGCCGGCTTTTTCCGCTTCCTTTCGATGTTTTTCCATGACATTGGCGGTCAGAGCTATAACAGGAAGATTTAGAAATTCAATTCATTTCTGATTATGCGGGTGGCCTCATATCCATTGAGTCCCGGAAGCTGGATATCCATTAAAACACAGTCATATTTATCTGCCTGGATTTTATCCAGAGCTTCTCTCCCCTTTTCAGCGATATCAACGCTATAATTATAACTTTCCAGAATTTCCTTTGCCAGCACTTGATTTGTCTCATTGTCCTCAACCAGCAGTATTTTATTTTCAGCGCCTGCCATTAATTTTTCATCGGCCAGCTCCTGTTCCTATTCCTGAACGATATCACGCCCGGAATATCCAAAAACATCCATAATGGTATCGAATAGACTGGAGGGGCTGAAAGGTTTGATCAGAAAATCAGATATATATCGGGAACCGGGTTCTGTCATGATTTCTTCTCTGTCAAAGGCGGAAACGAGTATGATCTCCGACCTGGTTTGAACAGCATATTCTTCTCTGATTTTTTGGGCTGCTTCCAACCCGTTTATCCCCGGCAGCTTCCAGTCCATAAGCAGAAGATCATAAGAGGTTTCAGCTTCCTTCATTTTCTCCAGAACAGTTTCTCCATCCACTGCCAGTTCTGTCCGAAAGCCAAAAGCCTGCAGATATTCTTCACTTATTTTACGGGCAGAAGAATTATCATCGATGACCAGCACCTTTAAACCATCCAATTCTGGAGGAGTGGAGATAACTCGTTTTTTTTCTCTGCAGAACAGCCAAATTCAGCTGTAAAGTAGAAGGTGCTTCCTTTTCCAATTTCACTCTCCATCCATATTTCTCCATTCATCATATCCACCAGCTGTCTGCTGATAGCCAGACCCAGACCGGCACCTTTGCTGCCGCTCTCGGTGGAAGCTTCCGCGCGGTTAAATCTTTCAAAGATGCCCTCCTGCTTCTCCGGAGGGATCCCCGGACCGGTATCCTCCACGGCAAATTTATATTTCACATCATCTTCTTTTTTTTCCAGCATCTCAACCTTGATGACTATCTCTCCGGAATCGGTATATTTGATTGCATTTTTGGTCAAATTGGCCAAAATCTGAGTCAAACGGATCTTATCACCGACCAATTCATTGGGAATCTCCGGAGAACGGGCAAACAATACCTCGATAGGCTTTTTTTTGGCTCTTTCAGCAACCACCAGCCATGTCTGTTCCAGAACTTCGTCGAGCTCAAATATCTCTTCTTTCAAATCAATTTTCCCATCTTCGATTTTTGATAAATCAAGGATATCATTAATTATGTTGAGAAGATATTCAGCCGAAGCGTTAATCCTCTTCAGATAATTTTTCCTCTTTTCTGGATCGACGTCTTCCCCCAAACATAATGCGCTCAAACCGGTTATTGCATTCATGGGAGTGCGTATTTCATGGCTCATATTGGAAAGAAACTCACTTTTGGCCTGGCTGGCTTTTTCCGCTTCTTTTTTGGCCTGCATCAATTTTTGTTGTTGTCTTTCGAGTTCACGATTATATTCTTTTATGTTTTCTTCCGCTTTTATCCGCGGGGTAACATCCAGTGCTGTTTCTATAAACCCTTCAAGATTACCATCTTCGTCAATGTCGGGGATGCCTTTCATTTTCCAGTATCTGCCATCAGGTTTTCTCACAATAGAGCTAGCTATCTCTCCGGTCTCTTCAGCTTTTTGTATGGGACATTCAGGGCAAAAATCTTCCAGACCCCATTTTTCATAACAAAATTTGTCCTTCAAATCCTCCGGCTTTCTGTCAAAAAATTCAGAAGCCGCCCTATTAAACCATCTGATTGTAAAATCCGGAGACATATAAATTATAATTTCATCCAGGTTGTTTAAGATATTATTCTCCAGAATCTGTTTATTATCATTCATCCAGACCCCCCCCTTTTTCTAGATAGTAGCAATTAGCATTAAGAATTATATAAGAAAATTATAGCACAGATACTTTAACTCTGCAAATAACAAAATCCAGGACCCGGTCTGCCTATTTTGCCATGATTGTCTCCAGGTGTATTTGCCAACTGAACACAAGAAGAGCCTCATTTATCTTTCATCATATCAACAAATTGCCCGGCCAAATCCGGATCGAACTGGCTGCCTGCACAATCTTTTATTTCTTCCAGTGCTTCTTTTTTGCTCATAGGTTCCTTATAAGGTCTACCATTCGTCATCACATCATAGGCATCCACAATTGAGATTATTCTTGATAGAAATGGGATTTCTTCTCCCTGCAGACCTTCTGGATAACCACTTCCGTTCCATTTTTCATGATGGTGTAATATTGCTTCGGCTACAGGAGCAAACTCCTCGGAGGCCGAAGCTATTTTATATCCTTTTTCCGGATGCTCCTGCATCATCTGCCATTCTTCTTCTGATAGGTCACCCGGCCTGGTCAATACTTCTTCCGGAATAGAAGTTTTGCCTATATCATGGAGAGTTGCCAGAAGAGATAATTTATTTAATTCCGAGTTGGTAACTCCCAATCTCCTGCCCAGCTTAATAGCCAAATTAGTCATCCTCATGGCATGTTCTTTGGTCTCATCACTTTTTGCTCCCAGCGTATTCAAAAGACTTTTCACCAGTCGACTTTTACTGCTTTTATCAGCGACGAGTTTATTCTGCATCATATTTTCGTCAGCCTGTTTTAAAAGATCCTTTAAATTCTCTTCGGGATCAGTTTTAACGGCAATTCCCATACTTATAGTTACGGGAAACTCTTCGTTACTGATATCCTGACATCTTTTTTCGATTCTATCATATATTTTATGAGCTGCTTCGCCATTCGTCCGCGGCAAAAGAATAACAAATTCGTCTCCTCCAAATCTCGCCAGTATATCTTCATCTCTGACCGAGTTTTCGAGTATTTCGGCAGCTTTTTTCAAAACCCGGTCCCCTCTCTTATGCCCATAGGAGTTATTTATAATTTTCAGGCCGTCTATATCCACCATAATTGTACTGATAGGCAGCTGCCTTTCCGTATCAAGTCTTTTCATCTCCTCCGCCAAAAATGTGCGATTATATAGACCGGTAATTTCATCGTGGAAAGTTTTGTATTTTAATTTTCTTTCTCTTTCCTTCCTTTTAGTAATATCCCTCAAAATTCCTCTCACCCTAACAGGATTTCCCCTGTCATCATAGACCATATATTGTTCATCATAAAGCCATTTAACGCTGCCATTTTTATGAAAGATACGAAATTCTCTTTCTGTATAGCCCTTTTCTTCCAGTTCCTGCAGGGCTCTTTCATGAATGTGTTTATCGTCCGGATGAGTTATCCCGATCATAAAACCCGGCTTCTTAAATTTTTCCTGAGAATAACCCACGATATCCCGGACAGACCTGCTGATAAAGTCCACTTTTAAATCAGGCCAGGACATAGACCAGACAATTTCACTTATATTATTGAAAATATCATTAATTCTTTCCTTATATTCTCGCAGTTCATTTTCCCTGACCTTTCTTTTTGTTATTTCTTCATGAGCGATTACAGCCGCATTATCTCCTTCGCTTTGAAAAGGTGTAACTCTTAACTTAAACCACTTTTTCTCTTCCGGAGTGGCGCAGGGATACTCCAGGGTGAAAGAACTTTTATTTGCTGCAATTACAGCTTTTATGCCCTGAAGTGCTTTTTCTGCCGTTTTTGATCCTTCCTCTTTGGCCCGTTCTGTTATTTTCAGATAATTGACACCTTCTCCTACCTTCTCAGGAGAGACACCGCTTTTTCTGGCAAAATTTTTCCAGGCTTCATTGGTATATTTTATCTTACCTTCCCTGTTTAATACGACCACATTAGCAGAAAGAGAATCCAGAGAAGATTGAGCAAATTCTATCCGGCGCTGGAGTTTACTGTTTAATTCTATATTTTCAAGCTGATTTTCTATAGAACATTTGAGCTCTCTTAAAAGATCTTTTTCTTTTTGCTGGAAGTTTCGCGGCTCTCTATCCACCACGCAGAGTGTACCAAATACGCCCCGATTTACCTGATGATATATCGGCATGCCAAGATAAGAAACAAAACCCATATCAAGCTCTGCGCTGCCCTGCCATCTATCAATTTTACGGGCATCATTAATCTCCACCATTTTCTCATCATTCACCGCTTTGTGGCAGTAAACCTCTGCTAACTCTATAAAATCCCCTTCTTCAATGTCGCTTTCTGTCTCCGAATCTCTTTTTAAAATTTTAATTTTCTCTCCAAAAATCCTGGTTATAAATCCGGCCTCTGCCCCAATTATTTCAGCCAGTAAATCTACTATATTTTGCCAGTTACTTTTAACCGAGCTGGAGATTTTATATTCTATATAATCGATGAATACCACCTCCCTCAATCCACATTGCTAAAATTTAAAGCTTCGTTCACAATGAAATTTTCCCCCGATCTTATACGATATCTATCAACTGATAACAGGAAGATCCTTACATATTTGATCTGCTGTTACTATTACCTTCTGACCCTCCAGCAAGTTCTCCTCTATATTCAGCACCGGCCTCAACAAGCATATCAGCCAGCAGCCGACGGTGACAACTTTCCGGGCTGGAACAATAACAGAGCAGGACTATCTCCTCCTGCTCGAGTAAATCCTGCCAGCGTTCTCGGTTCTGGCGGTAAGACTCCCTCATTTTCTCATAATATTTCTTCTTATATTCCGCCCAGGACATCTCTCCCTTTTTCGTCTTCATGACCATCGCCCAGGTAGGAGCAAAAGTTTCCTCGCCGGATTTTACCGTCACATCCAGCGTTTTCTTATCACCATTATAATTCATGGGAGCTGTATAAACTTTCAGCATTAAACCAGCCTCCTGAATATTGATGTCTATAGTATATCAATCAATATGTAAATTAACAAAAAATTGATGAAAGTTTAAATCTTGAATATTTTTCACCGGCTATCGGCTCATTAATTCTATAAATTTTTCTGCCAGCTCCGGATCAAACTGGCTGCCAGCGCACACTTCTATCTCTGTCAGGGCTTTTTCTTTACTGATGGGTTCTTGATACGGCCTGCCCGTGGTCATAACATCATAGGCATCCACAATGGCAATAATTCGCGATAAAAGTGGTATTTCTTCTCTTTTAAGTTCTTCTGGATAACCCGTTCCATCCCAGCGTTCGTGGTGGTGTAAAACCTCTCTGGCTATATGAGTAAATTCATCTGTGGCGGACAATACCGTGTGACCCTTTTCCGGATGCTTTTTAATTTCCTGCCATTCTTTCTCTGACAGCCCCCCTGATTTTCTTAAAATATTCTCTGAAATAGTAATCTTGCCAATATCATGGAGTTCGGACAGCAGTGTCAACCTGTTCAGTTTATCATTAGACAGGTCTATTTCCTCCCCGAGTTTGTAGGCTAATTCAGTCATCCTCTGGGTATGCCTTCTAGCCTCTGCACTTTTAGCCGCCAGAGAATCCAGCATATTCTTTATCAGTCTGTTTTCATAATTGTTTATTCTGGTTATTTTATCTCTATACATTCTTTCATCTGCTCTCGATAATACCTCTTTCAGCTCTTCTTCCATATTTATTCTGGTGGCTCTGCCCACACTTAAAGTTATGAGAATATCTTCAAGCTCTGCTCCTTCACAGGTGTCTTCTATCCTTCTGACTACTCGTTCGGCTTCTTCTGCTTCAGTCTGAGGCAGGAGGACAACAAATTCATCGCCGGCCCAGCGGGAAACAATATCTTCACTCCTGGTGCATTCACGGAGTATATCTGCCACATTTATCAAAAGCTCATCTCCCTTATTATGACCGTAAGTATCGTTGACAAGTTTAAGGCGGTTTACATCACACATTATCAAACTGACCGGCAGCTGTCTTTCTGTATCAAGCCTGGCCATTTCCTTTTCCAGATAAGAACGATTGTAAAGATCTGTCAGTCCATCATGATAACTCAAATATTCCAGGTTCGCCTCTTTCTCTTTCAACATGGTTATATCCATAAGCATGGAGAGAAGGTCTTCCTCGCCCTCGGGCAGCTTAAATCTGGTTTTTTCCAGCCTGGCATAATAAACTTCACCACTTTTTTTGCGGAATTTTTTAGTCAGACTCAGATCATCTCCTGCCAGTATTCGTTCCATAATCTCCTGGATTTTCTCTGTCTTTTCAAAATTAATAAGGGTATCAAATATACTTCTGCCTTCCAGCTCATCTTTGTTATAATTCGTAATTTCACACAATTTATTGTTGACTTCCAGAATATTTCCTTCCTCATCCTGAACCAGAATCCCCACAGGAGAAATTTCAAATATCTTGCGATACTGTTCTTCTCTAATCCTCAGTTCCTCTTACATCTTTTTTCTTTCTTTTATATCACGGGCGAAAACCATTTCAAATTCTTCCCCTTCGTACTCAAAGTACTGACTTATCAGATGGACCGGAAAAACAATTCCCTCTTTCGTTTCGAATTCCCTTTCATAGACGTATGAGCCCGAGGACTTTATCTCCTGCCAGAATTCATTTCTTTCCAGAACAGAAGATTTTTCTGCCACCAGCCTTCTGGCCTTGCTGCCGATGAGCTCATCCCTATCATAGCCCAGCTTTTCACAGACCCTTTCATTCGCGTACCTAATTATCCCCTCAGGCGATACCCTTAAAAACATCATATTGGCCTTATCGAGGCAAGACTTTGTCAGCTCGAGCTCCCTTTCCGCTTTTTTACGCTCGCTTATATCGCGTGAAAGCTCCACAATTCCGGTAATCTCTCCTGTTTCATCATCAATCATGGGATAGGAATATAGCTCGAGGTAATCAACTTCGGGATTATGATCAGGTTGTTCAATTTTTGCTGCAGCTTCGCCAGTTTTTAAAGTCCTCAGCACATGACAATCAGCGCATGGTTTAGCAAGTGCATGATGGACCCTATAACAGGTTTTTCCTTCCAGAGGGGCATTTTCTTCATACCATTCATTCATGGTGCTGTTGGCATATCTTATGGTGAAATCAGAGTTTAATACAGCAATACCATCCTGTATGCTTTCCAGAATGGCCTCGAGCTGATTTTTCGTTTTCTCGAGCTCCTGCCTGATCTCCTCCAGCTTTTCTCTCTCTTTTTTAACTCTGTTATATCATCATATAATGTATAAGCTCCTTCTACCTCTCCTTCGATAATTATGGGAACCCCGTGAAACAAGAATTTTTTTCATTTCCCCACCTATCAAAGCGAGTGCCTTTCCCTCTGCTTTTTTTGCCCTGCAGGATTTCTTCAGTCTTTTCCCGGCTGGCAAAACCCTCCTGGCCCCATTCCAGCACGTCATCAAGGTGTTCTCCCCTTACCTCCGACAGGCTATAACCGAAAACCTCCTCAAATTCACCATTTATATCGATGATCTCCCCCGCGTTGTTGAGCATAGCTATGGCGGAGGTGCTGTTGTTGAATAGGGCATCGACTTTCTGCTTTTCTTTTTTCTTTCTGGCAGAAACATCTTCTTTCAGAACTAAAACCCCATCTCCAAAACCGGAAATTTTGACTTCACACCAGCGAACACTACCGCCTGACCGAACTTTTATTTCTTCTATACACTCCCCGTTCTCGCCCTTTATTATCCCCTGGATTTCTCGGGTCAACTTTTCCACGGTCTCTTCGGGACATCCGATCTTTCTCAGCATTTCAGGATATTTGTTGCCCGGCCCGATTTTTTCCGGAGATAATTCGAACTCCGTCAGAGTTTCTTCCCACCTGCTGTTAATAGACTGAACTTTCAGATTATTATCCAGCAGAGAAGCTCCTTCCGGCAGTGAAGAGATGAAAGAATCCGGACCGATGCTTTCGCTTCCAGAAAAATCGGACATATTAATCGCCCCCTGCTCCCCTAAAGACTTGTTGGTAAGTCTCAATACATCGTTCACACTTTTTGGGCGATTTGCTGGTAACATTCCTAATGGCCGATAGGTGTCAAGACATCGTTCATTTAATGCCTGATTTCTTTCAAGAGATAGGTAACACTTGCGCCGATATCTAAGTCATCTATAGAGGTGATTTAGATGTCGGGATCAAAAAAAGAGCTGGAAAGGGAAAGACAAACGGCAATTAAACTTTATCTCTCAGGCCAATCAGTTTCTTCTATCTGCGATAAGCTGAACCGCAGCAGAAAATGGTTCTACAAATGGAAAAAACGTTATGAGAACAAAGCTTCCGATTGGTTCAAATCTGAATCAAGAGCTCCTAAAGAGCCTGATAGCATAGACTCCAATATAGAGGATGTAATTATTAAAGTTCGAGAGAAACTGATGAAAGACGATTACGCTCAGATAGGAGCTCAGGTCATAGCCTGGAAATTAAATAACTTAGGAGTTGAAAATATACCCTCGCTCTCCACCATTAATCGCATAATCAAACGAAATGATTTAACGGTGCAAGACTCTGAATATGAGAAAAAGGGCACTGACTATCCTAATATCCCTGTTTGGTTTCCCAATAGCCTTCACGAAGTAGATTTTTGGGGACCGAGATACATTACAGGAGGAACCAAGTTTTATGTGTTCAATGTAATGGATATATACTCTCGCAGTTTGTGTTCTATGCCTGCACAAAATAAGGGCAGTAAAACTGCGCTCAATGGTCTCTTTAAAGCCTGGAAAGCCATGAATGAACCCGATTTTATAAAATTCGATAATGCCCTGCAATTTCGAGGCAGCAATAGACATCCAAGATCTTTTAGTTCTGTTATAAGGTTTTGTCTTAAAAAGGGTATACAACCCATCTTTATTCCAAAAAATTCTCCCTGGCGCAATGGTCATATTGAAAACTTCCATGATACTCTCCAGAGGAAATTTTACCGTCAAATTGAGTTCGAAAATTTTGATCACTTCTGCAACAAATTTGAAGAATTTATCGTCTATCACAACGCAAACCATCGCTACAGTCCTTTAGGTGGGGCAACTCCTAATGAGGTTTACAGCAGGGACGTTTTAAACGGCGAAGAGGAAGAAGATCGCAATTATGAGCTCCCTGATGAAATTCCCATAAGCGACGGCTATATACATGTCATAAGACTGATAAGAAGCGACTTGAAGCTGGATGTATTCAGTGAGACATTTTCGATGCCTGAGGAGTTACAATATCAATATGTGGCTGCAACTATCTGCACTGACGCGCATATAATTCGAGTTCATGATAGTAACTGGAACAGCCTCTTCACAATACCATACAGATTGACCAAGAAATGAATTGTGTGAACGATGTCTTGAAAGTTAACCAGCATTAGGGGGCGGTTCGCCCCCTCGGGGGCGAACGTTACCGATGTTCTAACAGTTCCCCACCATTAAAAAACTGTGAACGAAGTCTTGACATTTAACAACTTGTGTTTAAATACGATTGCTTAATTCATCTTTTTACAAAAAACAAAATTCTGCCCCCTGATAAAAGGCAGAAAAGCTTTAATGAACCGCAGCAAATATTCATCACCTTCGGCAGACCGTCATGCCAGAATAAAATTTAAATCTAGCACACAGCCTTTGCCAGCTGCCTTTAAAAGCAGCGACCTTTTCGGGGATTTTTTAACTTAAAAAACTAAATCCAATTTAAGGATATCATAACTTATGGATTTAATCAAAATTTTCCTCAGTTTATTCCTTCCAGCAACCAGATTTTATCAAATCCTCTTCTCAGCAAAGCTGCGGATCGACAAGACAGATAATAGTTGATATAATATGGCTAAATGAAGTGCAATGAATGAAAGGTGAGTGCTATAAATGGGTATACTTGTCTGGCTGGCTATTATTCTATGTGTATCTCAGTCTGCCACCCTTTCCGGTCTCAATCTGGCTTATTTCAACGTGAGCAAATTGAGACTGGAAATGGAGATAGAACAGGGCAGCCGCAAAGCTAAAAAGGTGCTGGAGTTAAGAAAGGATGCCAACTTTCTGCTGGTGACAATTCTCTGGGCCAACGTTTCGGTCAATGTGCTGCTGCCGCTTTTAACCGGCTCGGTGCTCAGCGGTATTATGGCATTTTTCTTCTCCACAGTCGTCATAACTATAGTGGGCGAGATAATTCCCCAGAGCTATTTTTCCCGCCATGCTGTGGAGGTTGGGGCAAAATTTGCTCCGCTGCTCAGATTCTATCAAATTCTGCTCTATCCAGTGGCCAGGCCGACAGCGCTGTTGCTGGACAGATGGCTGGGCCGCGAGGCCATCTCCTATTTCCGCGAGGATGACATCAAGGAGATGATAAATCTGCACATGGAGGCTGAAGATACCGAGATTGAAAAGGTTGAGGGTCAGGGGGTTATCAACCTGCTCACTCTCGATGATCTTCCCGCCACAGCCGAAGGAGAAATCCTGCATCCTGACAGCATCATCGAGATGAAATTCAACGAAATCATGCCTCAGTTTCCTGATATTGAACCGCAGGGAGACGATCCCTTCCTGCAGCAGCTGCACAGTTCCGAACGCAAGTGGGCAGTGCTGGTCGATGAAGAGGACCAGGAACCCAGATTGGCGGTAAACGTCGATAAATTCATCCGCGAAGCGCTCTTTCAGCCGGAATACTTCCGTCCTTATCATCACTGCCACAATCCCATCCTGGTGAGAGACGACAGCACCACGCTGGGAGAAATCATTCCGGAATTTCAGGTAAACCCCCGGCACAGCGAGGACGATGTTGTCGACAGAGATATAATCCTCGTCTGGGGTGAAGAAAAGAAGGTAATAACGGGAGCTGATCTTCTGGGGAGATTGCTCCGGGGGATCGTCAAGAATTATGAGATCCCCCAGCAGGTATGAAGGAAAAATTTATTCACCGAAAAATTTCAGCTAAAATATTCGAGCAAATATTAAATAAACCATTTGTCCTCATAAGAAAGAGAAAATGACCGGCTGACAAAACTCACTATTTCTTCTCTGCTGCCTTCAGATTCAACTGCAGAAATTAAGTGCCTGCCTTTATCATCGATTCTGTCTTATAATCAGTTATTACCCGATAATAACCACTGAGCTGTTCATTAAGCTTCTGATCACCCGTATCTATCAGCATTTTATTCTCCGGGAGTGAATAAAGCTTATGGCTGGTGGCGATGATGGTGATACTATCCTCACCGACTCTTCTTATAACTCTATCGCTGATCTGCTGGTTGCCGCGCCCAAAGATAAAACCCTGACCGCCTATTACGGTGACCACTATTTCCGCCGGATAGTTCTCGTATTCAGTCAGCAAATTCAAAAGATCTTCTTCAGCTAAATCACTGCCCACCAGCTCTTCATTAAAAATTGCGTCCACTCCCAAAAGAGAGAAATTCAGCTCCAGTTTCTCCATTATAGATGAGGTGGTTGTGCCCGGGCCTATTATATAAAGAGTATCCTCTTTCATTCTCTCCTGCAGGAAAAAGCCTGCTATGGCATAGCGGGTCGATTCATCGCTTTTACCGCTGCCCGATTTCTGATTTTGTGTGAGCTGCTGATCACCGGGTACTGAGAGATAACCAAACAATCTGGCCCTAACTTCTCCCTCTCGAAAAGCATCTTCATCTATATCCATAACCTCTTTTTCATCGGTTCCGGAAACTTCCCCCCTGACAAACTTACGCACCAGCACTCCAGCATTTTTGGGATTAGTGGCAAAGACGGCGGAATGTATTTTTACGCCCGCAGGAATGCCCAAAGCGGGCAGACTGGTTTCAACAGCCGAATAAATATCGCGGGCTGTGCCATCTCCGCCGGCAAAAAGAATCAGTTCCACACCTTTTTCTTTCATATCCCGGGCTGCCTGTCTGGTATCTTCAGGCCGGGTTTCACCGGAATCGATTTCACCTATCACTTCTGCTGATATTCCCACTCTGGCAGTTGATTTTTCACCCATCTCAGCTGGATATGTGATCAGCTCCATCTCATCGCTGACAGATCTAACTTCTTTTAGAGCCTGAGCAGCTCTCTCAGGAGCCTCCGGTCAGCTCCCATATCGAGAGCTTTCTGCTGGGTTTCGAGGCCATCGCTGCCCTTGAGCCCCACTTTTCCTCCCAAACCAGCCCTTGGATTAACTATCAGTCCAATTCTTTTCATACTTTCACCTTCCTTAAATAATAAAGTGCCTCGGGCTTCCACCGAATTACCGGTGCAAGCCCGAGATTACTGATTTCTTTCCGGATCGATTAAAATTAAAAGAGTATTGGAATGATTATCAGAAACGAGAATGTTTAAATTTCTCCATCATATTTGTCTTTTTTCTTCTTAAATGCTCGATAGGTCAGCGCCCATTTCTCGGGATCGGTGAGCGCTTCATTGTCGAGCCGCTTGCTGGAAGCTGCCTTATAAGGGGAGTTTTGAACCAGTTCAGGATCTTCTTTGGCTTCCTGTTCTATTCGTTTTAGCACCTCAATATATTCGTCCATATCACCTTTGGAGTAGGTTTCGCAGGGTTCTAAAGTCATCGGTTCGGGTATCAGCCAGGGGTGGTGACTGGCCCAGTAATGCTGTATGCCATAATCGGCAACTCTGCGTTCTATGTCGGCAGTTCCAACCCCGGTTTCATCTTTGAGCTGTTCCCAGGTATAGCGCACCTGTTCCATGCGGCGAAAGTCATTGTCATAATAAGAGTAAGAAAGTGTGGGTATCTCTTCATCGAGTTTCTCGTACAGGTAATTGTTGTTCAGAACAGATATTTCGGCAGTTTCACGTAAGCCTTCAACCCCCATAGCCCGGGTCCAGGCATAGGCCCTTAATACAACTGCGGCCGTGCCATAAAAATCACGCACTTTGCCGATGGATTGGGGGCGATCATAATCAAGATAATAGTTTTTGCCGTCGTATTCCACGGTCGGTCTGGGCAGATATTTAGCCAGCTCATCCCGTACGCAGAGTGCTCCATTGCCCGGGCCCGAACCTCCGTGAGGAGTGCCAAAGGTTTTATGCAGGTTGAAATGACACATGTCAAAGCCAGCCTCTCTTGCCCGCGCTATACCCAGGAAAGCATTGGCATTGGCCTGATCGTAAAAACACAGCCCGCCCACATCATGAACTGCCTCAACAAATTTATCGATCCTGGGATTATAAAGACCGATATCTTCCGGATTAGTCATAAATACACCGGCTGTATTCTCAGAAAGCGCTTCCTTGAAAGCTTCTAAATCCGGCAGGCCGTCCTCATCGGGATATATTGTTATGACTTTAAAACCTGCATGTTGAGGACAGGCGGCATCTGAGGGATGAGAATAGATAGTTGTTATGATTTCGTCGCGTTGATCCAACTCTCCTTTTTTCTCGAAATGTTTGCGCATTATTGAAGCTGCTGTATAAACGGCATGATTTCCTCCACCGGGCTGAAAAGTCACTCTGTCCAGACCGGAAACCTCCTGCAGGATATTTTCAAACCTCTTATAGATTTCCAGAATGCCCTGCACTGTCTCATCATCCTGCAGAGGATGCAGATTAGTAAAGTCATCATGCTGAACCAGTTGTTCGTTTATGCGTGGATTGTACTTCATTGTACAGGTACCCTCACTTATATCGTTAGTGAGATTGGAACCCATGGTTTCCTGAGCCAGATGCAGCCAGTGCATCAATACATGTTTTTTAGCCACTTCTGGCAGCTCCGGCTTTTCCTCCCGGCTTATCTCATCCGGAAGCTCAGCCAGCACATCACCGGCTTCTTTTTTAACTTCATTATCCGGCTCCGGAACGCGAATGCCTCTTTCTCCGGGAGTTGACATTTCATATATAAGCGGCTCATCCCAGTCCGCCTGCTGGAAATTTTCTCTCACTATAGTTTTACCCATTCTATGATTTCACCTCCAAATTTAATTAAGAACTTTTTCCAGGGCCAGGGCCAGTTCTTGAATGTCTTCCTTTTGATGAACTTCGGTTATACTGAAGAGAGCGGCATTCCCCATCTCTTCGAATTCTTCGCTGAGATCTCTGCCGCCAAATATACCCTCTTCTTTGAGAGCTTCATTTATTTCTTTCACGGACATATCTGTGTCGGTGTATTTAACCACAAATTCTTTGAAGCAGGCAGTTTCGCTGGCTATTTCGATACCCTCGATGTCAGAAAGCAGGCTTTGAGCATACTTAATTCTTTGCATTATTCCTTCACCGAGCTCTTTCATCCCCTCCGGCCCCATCAAGGCCAGATAAACTCCGGCCACGATTCCGTACAAAGCAGTAGTGGTACCGATAAATTCCTTGCCTTCTTCTCTTTCTGCATAAGATGTTCTATCGAAAGCCACGTGACCAAACCCGTACTCGCCTTCCTCCTGAGTTGTGGTGATACCGAAGAGAAGATCGGGATATTCAGCCACGTATTTTTCTTCATCAATTGATGCTATATAACCTGAGAGTGCACCTCCCCACTTCATGTGCAGACCGAGAGGCTGAAGATCGCCGCATACGATGGTTGCACCATAGTTTCCAGGAGCTTCCAGCACTCCTAAAGAGGTGGGGTCGGCTCCGACTACAAATTCAGCCCCCACACTTTTTGCCAGCCGCGAAATATCTGCAACTTTTGTCTCGATAGTTCCCAGATAATTGGGATTTTCGATATAAACAGCCGAGACATCTTCTGAAATTTTTTTCTCCAAAAATGTCATCATGATTAATTATCTCATTAAATCAAAATAAAAAATGCCAGCATAATTTCTATGCTGACACCCTGTATAAACTTAATATCAATGGATCTTCCTGTTATCAGTTGATAGATGTCGTATAAGATCGAGGAAAAATTTCATCGTGAACGCAGCTTTATATCTTACAGTATAACTAAATGAGGTTTTTGACACACCTATTACCCAACTTAAGACGAGAAGATCCCCAATTAAATAACTTCCATCATTTTATCTCTATATTCGTACTGCTTTTCGGGGTTTACTTTTTCACCTTCAGCAATATCATCTGGAAAAGTGACATTTTTCTCTTTTACACTTTCTTTTCCCAGGGAAGCATTATTTTCGACAATTGATTTGATTTTGACTAAAAAAACTTCCCTGCCTTCACTGTCAGTGAGCGGAAGCAAAAATGCATAAACATTATCCTCCAGGAAAAAAACTCGATCTATATCTCTAATTTTTCCGGTTATATTGTCCTTTACCACCTTCAACTTCTGCTTTTCTATTTCCCGGGGAAGAATGATTTTCACAAGGCTAAAAGAAAGCCCGCCTCTGATCGCCCTGTTGAGCTCCATCGAAATAGAAGTTTTAAGATTTTTTATCTCAGTCTCCCGGGAAAAGGACTCTTTTTTTGCAGTGGTTTCAGTTTTGATATCATCTCGTGATATTATTTTATTGATCCTTGTCAGCATATCTTCTTTATCAAAAGGTTTAACCAGATAATCTTCAGCTCCCAAATTTATAGATTTTTTGACTATCTTTTTTTTCGTCTCCACGCTTACCATTATTACTTTTATAAAAGGATAGGTGTTTTTAATATATTCCAGAATTTTAAGACCACTTTCATCTTTTAAATATATGTCAAGCAAAACAAGGTCTATATTTTCCAGAGATATATCTTTTGAAAAAGTATCATTATAAACCACCTCTGCATTGGGAGCTTCAAAGACGTCAAAACCTTCTGCAGTTAATTCATTCTTTAGCTTGTATCTGATTATACCCGCATCGTCAACCACCAGAATGTTGTACATAACTAAACTCCCCCGATAATCCAAATATTTTGGATCTTCCAGCTGTTAATTCTTATAATTATACTAATTTCTAAAGTTTTATTTTGAGTTTAAATTATCACAAAATCTAAATTAGTTCAAATTTGAAAATCATAATCCCAGCTGTCGCCGCAGCTTGAAAAGAGCTCGCTCTTTTTCCTTGCATTCCAGCATCACATCAAAATCCTTATCCACTGCCCTATCGGCCAGGCTCAAAAACTCAGCAAAATCATCAGCATTTATTTCATCAGCATGCCGGGTGGGATTATCCAGGCTGGCCGGAGAAGAAAAATGCAGCTTCGGCTTTCTATTCCTCCAGGTTGCCAGAGCCCTGGGAAGCAAATCCGATAAATTCTCTTCTTTTCGGTGGTTGCAGTTAAAATGATGAATATCCAGGATCATGGGAATTTCCAGCTCTTCTGCCACCTCCAGCACCTCGCCGGCAGTATATGATTGATCATCATTTTCTATAACTAGACGTTTCTGTATGCCGGAATCAAGTTTGCGAAAATTCTTTATAAATCGCCGGCGGGATTTATCTTTGTTTCCATAAACTCCCCCTATATGCAGAATAATGATATGATGGCTGTCAAGTCCCATAGCCTGCAAAAATTTATGATGATATTTCAAATCTTCGCAGGCATTTTTTACTACTTTTTCTTTATTGCTGTTCAACACTGTAAACTGCTCGGGATGCATGCTCACCCTGAGATCATGTTCCCGGACAAATTTTCCCAGTTCGGCCAGTTCTTCCCGAGCTTCTTCTAAGTAACTCCAATCATCTGTGAGAGAATGAGTCGCCAGCGGCACTATATCGGAACAGAACCTATAAACCTCAATATTATTTTTAACATTAAATTTCAGGATCTCCAAATTGTTCTGCAGATTTTTGTGCAGCAGACCGTTGAGTTTTCGTCTGCGCTCGTGACTGCTCAATTTGCGCAGATGTTTTACAGTGGTTCCGTGATTGGGGCGTTTTTTGTTTTCTGAAAGTGTTCTATTGAGACAGGGATAACCCAGACGCATATTTTTCTCCTTTCCAGCCGGGTCTTTGCAGCAAATTTCTTCTGACATTATTATGCCCGGATTTGATATTATTCGAATTTAACAGCAAACTTGATTTCTTCCTGTTTTTTTGCTTATAATATGTAGAACCTGCTCAGAATGAAATTCTCTCAGCTAAAATCATCTCTTTTCAGCTCGCCTCTGCTCTTCTATTTTCTTTTAAACTGTCCTGCTTGTATCGGATTAAAAATTCGGGAGGGTTATTTATGTTAAGAAAAGGTATTGAAGATGAAATTACTGACTGGCTGGCAAGAGAGGTCGAAAACCGCGGCAGCGATGGCGGATTAATAGGACTGAGCGGGGGAATAGATTCCACCACAGTTGCAGCTCTGGCCAAAAAGGCTCTGGGCGATGATTGTCTGGGGATTCTGCTTCCGGCAGAAGGCACCACGGAAAAGGACAACGAATATGCCAGAATGGCAGCCGAATCGATCGAAATTGATACCATGATGGCAGACCTGGAGGATATCAATGCTCATCTGAAAAATTTCCTGCACGGGCTGGATTTAGATAGTGTTCATCGAGAATATTATCCGGAAACGGCTCTGAAAGCTTCTGAATGTGCCCGGGAGATGTGCGAAAAGACGATGCAGACCCGGCTCAGAATGATCACCCTTTATTACATCGGCGAATGCAAAAACTATGCGGTGCTGGGCACCAGCAATAAAAGCGAACTGCTGACGGGCTATTTTACCCGCTATGGTGATGCGGCAGCTGACCTATCTCCCTTAAAGCATCTCATGAAGACTGAAGTCTGGGAGCTGGCTGAGAGGCTGGAAGTACCTCGGGAAATCATTGACAGACCACCCACCGGCGGCCTGCAATCCGGCGAGGAACGAGTTAGTGATGCTGAAGAGGTTGGGCTGGATTATCGCACCTTCGATGAAATTTATCTGGCCATTGAAAACGGAAAAGATTTAAGACAGTTCGATCTGGAAGATGTCAATAGAGCCGTGGAACTGATGGCTGAAGCCAGCAACAATCTGGATATTCCTGGTTTCAAAAAATAATATTATTCCTGCTCAACCATAAAGCAGGCCCGGCCTGGAGTATCGTCCGGCCGGGCGTAATATTTTTATGCCCGGCATAATCATCAACTGCCCTCCATTATATGGGCCCGTTCACGCAGATATTGGAGGATATCCTGAGGAATGGTGTTCTCGCCGGGATATCTCTGCTCAAAATCTTCCTGATGATAAAAATCTATCAGGGCCTGTCTGAACTTCTCGTCAAATACACAGCTGGGTTCACCTTTATAATAGCCCAGATCGGAAAGCAGCATTTGTACTTCACAGAGGGTATCTCCCTCCAGTGGAGTGTGCTCTACGTCGCTTTCGACATAATAAAGCTTGAAAAGTTCGAGAAGGTCAGCCAGGTCTTCGATAGGTTTTTCGCTGTCATCCACCCGGAGATCTATGTATTTGTTTGTAAAACCACCATAACCACCACCTTCTTTATAGACCAGAAGCGAAGCTGATTGCTTGCCTCTTCTATCCCCTCCGGCTTCTTCAGCGGCAAATAATGAAGACAGCAGACGGTCTGCCAGACTTCCCTCCTCTGTTTTAAAGGTTTTTACCATCTCTTCAATGGTCCTGCCATTGACCAGGAGATTACCCTGGGCGGCATAATTCTCCCCGCATATACCTCCTGCCCATTCGATACATTGCTCACCTGTATATGTGGCTGAGCGCCCTTCGGCGTCAACTATACCGACCTGTCGCAAAACTGAACCTGAATCGAGAGCTGTGAGAGTCTCTACAATCTCCTCGGGGTCGTTACCCCGCTCGAGCAGCTGCAGAGTGCTGGGACCGTAGGTGGGGTTTATCTGAGCCTGAGTAGCTACCGCTCCTACATTCCATTTTATATAGGGTACGATAGAACCTATGGCCAGAAACTTTGACTGAGCGGCAACGCCCAGTTTTTCCGTTTCCGGCTCATAACCAACTATGGAATAGGTCGAAGTCATGGGAGGTTTTTGATCATTTGATTGCATTTTGACCCTCCTGCTCGGTAATAATTTCTATGAGTTATAATTTTAAAAAACGTACCTCTCTCCGACTTCTCCTATTTTCACCCGCGTATTCAGACTGCGTCTCATCTCCGCCTGAGCTGAAAATCCGGTGCAGTGCATGGGAACTATCAGATCCAGGTCCAGATCATCGAGGTATTCGATAGTTTTTTTGATAATATGATCATCAGCGCTGTAAAGATGCATACCTCCTAAAACAGCCCGCAGCGAGGACTGCGATGAAATCGATCTTATGTGTTCTAAAGTGTTGACAACTCCTGCATGAGCACATCCGAGAAGGACCACTGTGCCGCTGACGGTCGGAAAAAAGAGAGCCTGATCATCGATAAAATCATCCTTTACCAGCTCTTCTTCCCCCTCTTCTTCGGTGAGTTTGAGGTAATTATCGGGAGTCGTCTCCCAACTGTTTTTCCGGGGAATTGGACCGGTGAGCTGAAGTCCTCCGCAGATTTCCTGATGATCGTTTATCGGTTTGAAGTTAATCTGCTCCCGGGAAAAATCAATGCCTGCATTTCTCAAGTCCCCTTTATCTTCTTTTACATACTTATCTGAAAAAATTTCCGGGTGTCCGTAAAGCGCAAGATCCTGCTGATGTTCCAGCAGCCCCTCTATTCCACCCCCGTGATCATTATGACCGTGACTGACCACCGCCGCTGACAGTCTGCTCAAATTTATACCCAGTTCTTCGGCGTTGTGTTCTAGTACGAGTCCCTGACCGGTATCGAAAAGAACCTGCCTGTTCTCTTTAGAAATCCAGAAGCATAATCCATGTTCAGCCAAAAGATCAGGTTCATGAACCAGGTCATCGGCCAGAATTTTAACTTCGATAGAATCCGCCATCGCTTTCACCCCTTCCTGTAATATATCATTTCTTTAAACGGAGAGTATTACCTGCCGCAAGGGATAATTTTATCATAAAAAATACATATATCTATTCCGAAGTCGGGATCAGTTTTTTATTCTTTATATCAATAAATCAGGGTATACTGAATAATTAATATAATATTGACAAAATTAATTGAGTTAATTATACTAATATATAAATTAAATCAGAAAATAAAGAAATTTTGTCATTTTAGAGTCAAAAAACCAAACCGAGTTGATTATTATGAGCAGTGAAGACGGAGAAGAAGTTTTTGACGTCCTATCCGAAGGTGAGGAAGTCTTTGCTCCGCCTGAGTCTTTCAAGGAGCAGGCAAATGCGGGTGCGGAGTTATATGAAATTGAAAACTATCAGGAGTACTGGGCTAAAGAAGCGGAAAAACTTGACTGGTTTGAAAAATGGGATCAGACTCTCAGATGGGAACCTCCCTTTGCCCAGTGGTTTGTCGGCGGAAAAATAAATGCTTCCTACAACTGTCTGGATCGCCATCTGGACTCATTTCGCAAAAACAAAGCCGCTTTGATCTGGGAAGGTGAACCGGGAGATGAAAGGGTTCTCACCTACAATGATCTGCATAGAAAAGTATGTAAATTTGCGACAGTATTAAAGAATCAGGGAGTGCAAAAAGGCGACATAGTGACTATATACCTCCCTATGATTCCGGAAGCTGTAATCGCCATGCTGGCCTGCGCCAGGATCGGTGCCCCTCATTCTGTAGTTTTTGCCGGTTTTGGCCCCGGATCTCTGGCTCAGAGAATCGAAAATGCTGACTCCTCTTTTCTGATCACCGCCGATGGATATTATCGCCGGGGCCGGCTCATACATCACAAAAACAAAAGCGATCAAGCTCTAGAACAGACGGATAAAGTCGAGCAATGTGTGGTGGTCGAGAGATGCGGACTGGATGTTACCATGAACCGCGATCGAGATTACTGGTGGAAAGATCTTATGTCGGAGGTCAAATGCGAAACCCCGGCTGTTAAACTCGACTCGGAGGATCTGCTCTTTTTGATGTATACTTCCGGAACAACCGGCAAACCGAAAGGTGTTGTTCACACGATCGGCGGTTATATGACTCATGTCACCTCCACCAGCAAATATGTTTTTGATTTGAAAGAAGACGACACCTACTGGTGCAGTGCCGATGTGGGCTGGATTACCGGTCATTCCTATATCGTTTATGGCATTCTTTCCAACGGGGCTACAGCTGTCATGTATGAAGGTGCCCCCGATTATCCGGATAACAACAGAACCTGGGAAATTATCGAAAAATACGGGGTGAACATATTCTACACCGCTCCCACTGCCATAAGATCATTTATGAAGCACGGAAAAAAATACCCTCAATCTCATAATTTGAACAGTCTTAGGCTTCTCGGCAGCGTGGGTGAACCAATTAATCCGAAGGTATGGAAGTGGTATCACAAAAATGTAGGCAATGAAAACTGCCCGATAGTCGACACCTGGTGGCAGACCGAAACAGGTGGCATCATGCTGTCTCCACTCCCCGGGGTCATCAAAACCAGGCCTGGCAGCGTAACCCGTCCTCTGCCTGGAATTTCAGCGGAGGTACTTGATGAGGAGGGCGAGCCAGCTGATTCCGGCTATCTGGCAATCACCAAACCCTGGCCGGGAATGCTGAGAACTGTCTACCAAAATGATGAAAGATATAAGAAGACCTACTGGAGCAAATGGGATGACGAGACTTACTTCCCCGCGGATGGGGCCAAAATAGATGAGGATGGATATTTTTGGATTCTGGGAAGAATAGATGATGTTATAAATGTTAGCGGACACAGGCTCAGCACCATGGAAATAGAAAGCTCTCTGGTCAGCCACAGCGATGTGGCTGAAGCTGCAGTTGTCGGTGGGAGTGATGATTTAAAGGGACAGGTGCCGGTGGCATATGTGATGCTGCAGGAAGAAGCTGAAAATGATAAACTCAATAACGGCGAAGACGAGGAGTTAGACTTTTTTAACGCCGACCTGGAAGAGGAGTTAAAGGATTATGTCGCAGAAGATATCGGAGCTATAGCCAGACCGAGGGACGTGACTTTTGTTCCTGATCTGCCCAAAACCCGAAGTGGAAAGATTATGCGCAGGCTGCTTCAGGATATAACAGAGGAAGAGGAGCTGAGTGATACGACAACACTGAAAAACCCTGAAATCGCCGAAAAAATTCAGGATATTTACTGCTGAAAAAATGAGAAATCATGCGGGATGTAGGCAAAAACCACCGGCATCCCGCATGTTATTTTTTCGACATTTTATTATTCAGGACATAAAATTCAATGCTGGTCTACTCTTCTAAAGTTTCCGTATCCAGGCCGGCTTTTTCCAGAGCATTTTCTACAGACTCTCTCCACATCTGAGAGCTGCTGGTTGCCTCTGTGAATGTGTCAACATCTGGACTGTCGGCCTCAACAAACCATTCCGGCATTTCCTCACGTGCTTCATGCCAGTGATCCCAGCCATAATCCTCATCCTTGAACTCATCGCCATCGGTAACCTCTTCCAGTCTCACATCGACAATGCTCTCCCCTTCTACTGTTACCCAGGCAACTCCCCAGCCGCCATTGTCTTCTGCGGAAGTGCCGAGATAAGTGCCGTCAAACTGCTCTACACCTTCAGCTTTCTGACGGGCCATCTCAACGGCCTCCATAGCCTTTTCGGAGGTACCGGTGGCTCCGGATACTATATCCACATCAGAGCTGTTGGCCTCCTCGAATCTCTCTGGTAAAATTTCCATCGCCTCATGCCAGTCATCCCAGGTATAATCTTCTCCTTTGGCTTCTTCTTTCTCGGTATATTCTGTGAGATTTACAGAGATTATGTCACCGTTTTCCAGAGTTACAGCTGCTTTTACGTAACCGTTTTCGTCAGCTTCGGAATAACCTACATACTCCCCATCTTCAAGATGTCCATCTGCTGCTGTCCCGGCCCCAAGACCGAATACTACAGCTGCAGCCAGCATAACTATCAAAAACTTCTTCATCAATATCTCCCCTTTTGGCAGATTTAATTATATGAGTCTTTAGTCAAGCTGATATCATTATAGAAAATCGTGACAAAAATATCAAGAAGAATTTCTGATTGGAATCTTAGTTGACTCAATAAATCATTTTTATTATAATTAAAGGAGAATATTTAATTAAAGATTAATTATATTTACAATAATTTCTACTCAATAAAAGTTGGATCTTCTTGTTATCAGTTGATAGATATCGTATAAGATCGGGGAAAAATTTCATCGTGAACGCAGCTTTATATCTTACAGTACAACTAAATGAGGTTTTTTACACACCTATTAAACAACTGAATACAAGAAGATTTAAAAAGTTAAGATTATCAAATCCTGCAGGTGATAAAATGAATTTAATAGAAAAATTTCATATTAACCGGGTGAAAAACGAGAATCTTATCTCACAGGAGAGAGATCTCACCAGAGTAAACATAGATGAGAAAACAAGTCTACTGCTGGCTGTCGACTCCGATGGTGGAATAGGAAATAAAAAAGGAGATGCTGTTCAGGTACCTCCTGAAACGCTGGGACGTTTTGCCGTCCGGGTTCCTCTAATGGAGATAATTGCGGCCAGCAGTCAGCCTTTGATGATAATCGATGCTCTGACGGTGGAGATGGAAGATACCGGCAAAAGAATAATTGCCGGTATCAGGGATATGTGCAGAAAAGCCGATGTTAACAGCCTGCCTATCACAGGCAGCACCGAGGAGAACATCCCCACCCAGGAGACGGGGATTGGGATAATGGTGCTGGGAACGATGGTAAGAGAAGACTGGACGATAGGCTCTTCGCAGAAAGGAGATGTAATAGCGGCGGCCGGAATTCCCAAAAGCGCCCCTGAATTTGAGGTCAGGCTGGACGATGAAGAAATAATCTCTTTTGAAGAGCTGCAGATTTTAAGACAGCAGGATGGCATCAGGGATATTCTGCCGGTAGGTTCAAGGGGAATAAGATACGAGATGAGCGAACTGGCTCATACAGCCGGATGCAACTTTATAGAAACGGGCAAAAATATTGATCTCGAGCGCTCCGGGGGACCGGCCACCAGTGTCATTTTTTCTGCTGCTGATAAAAAAGTTCTGGCCGAAGTCCGGGGCAAAATAAACGCGCCGATAAACGAAATAGGAGAGACAAAATAAAAACAGATCTTCTTGTTATCAGTTGATAGATATCGAAGACTAGAAGATCCTTAATAACAGATGTATGATCTCTTTTTGATAATCTGAATCAGGGAGGAAAAGACATGGAGCTACTTTTGCTGGCTTTAATTCTGGGGTTTTCTGGTTATGTCCTGATAAAATTCATAGCTCACAAGTTTGATCCAGGTCTGTCGGGCAGCGCTCAAAGACTGGAAGGAGATAGCAGTGATAAACCTGTGAAAGCTGATGGTGGTAGCGAAGGGTATGGTGATCAGGAAAATCATCCGGAGCAAAAAGTCCAGAAGTCTTCCGGTTTAAAAAAAATATTGAAGGTCATAGGCTATATTTTAGGAGGAGCTGCAATTGTTGTAGCAGGAATCATAGTATTTTCCATTGCAATTCCAATTATAGCTCTGGTAGCTTTTCTCTCTTCTTTTTCTTTTATAATATTTTTCCGAATTTGAGCCCGTTCAAAAAGTCCGCAGCTTTGAAATTAACCATAATAAAATAATTATTCTTCTTGTGTTCAGTTAAGAAGAAGAACCTGAATTATCGGTAAAATGGGCAGTGCCGCAAGATCGAAAATGAGCAGCACTGCCCTGTTTTATGCTAAATGCGGGCTATATCGATCTCGTAAACACCCATTCCTTCTTCATCTGTCTCCACAAATTCCACTTTGCCTTCCAGCTGAGGAACGGTGACTTCCATAGCTTCTGGATGAGAGCGAAAATGCACGGTGCCGGCAACTTCTACGGGTTTTATTCTCCAGTTATCAGTGGGTTCAGGGGCGATGGGAGCGTGTTCTTCTATATAATCTATTATAATTTCCCGATTTACAAGTCCGGAGGGAGCGTAGATGGGATCATGTCTTTCCGTCGGCGGGAATCCGCCACCTCCGCCGGCTCGATAATCATTGGTAATCACCAGAAATTCCTGGTCGGCGCTCAGCAGTTCACCCTCGTAAGCTGCGTTGACTATACGCTCTCCCTCTGGCTGAGTAACATCTATTTCATATTCGATTCCATCTATAACGTCGTAATTATAGGCCGAGAAAGTGCCGTCGATAAGGTCCTGGGTGCCTTCATAATCAGGATCTATCCGATTGAAGTTTTCAGCACTGCGCTCAAGCCACTCAATGATCTCTTCTCCATTAACTTTCATGACCCTGAGCTCATTATCATAGATATATATGTCGGCTACATCACCTATCGTCACATCACCTGCCCTGACATCGGTGAAGTATTCGGGATCCTCTCTGCCGGCCTGAAAAGGAGCGGAAGCGGAAAGTATTGGCAGGTCAGCAAACTCACCTTCTGTGAGCTCGGCTGAATTGTGAGCCCACCAGAGCTGAGCATCATTTACTATCTGGGTCACGGGATTGTCGGCAACCCGGGCAAAAAATGAAGTAATAGCCAAATCGGTGCTGCCGATAGGAGTACGCACATATTCCAGAGTGGCTTCATGCACATCTTCCGCCATCTCCTCTACCCGCGGATGTGATTCTATATTTTCATCGGTCTTACGCAGCTTGACGCCTGCCTCACCTATACGCCACTGTCCATTTTGCTTCATGAGTTCCAGATCAATTACGCCGAGTGAATCACCCCAGGAACCGGCCATGACCACCGGCAGGCCGTCGATAAGACCAAGATTGTTGTTCACAACTTCCATCTCCATCCAGTCATAATCGCCGGGAAAGAAATTATGATCATGACCGCAGATTATAGCGTCAAAACCATTCAACTGAGCCAGATGAGCAGCCGCATCTTCCCGGGCAGCATCCGAATCGACCGGCGAATCGTCCAGACCGGTATGAGCCAGAGCGATAACTATATCGGCCTTCTCTCTCACTTCTGGCAGCACTTTTTCGGCCGAGGGCACTATATCATCAAATTCCAGCTCGCCTTCCACCCAGTCCCGGCCCCATTTTTCAGTCTGAGGAGGAACAAAACCTATCAGACCAAATTTCACGGTTTCACCATCGAACTCACGCTCAATAATTGTATAGGGATCAACATAATATTCATCGGTTCCGGCCAGACGGATATTGGCCGCCAACCAGGGAAACTCAGCTCCCTCAACCGCATGTTCAAAAAAATTCATGCCAAAATCCTGCAGTTCATGATTTCCTACTGCGGCAGCTTCGTAACCCATCTCGTTGAAGATCTCCACTATTCTCTGAGTTTCTCCTTCTTCCAGCGGATCTACATCGAATTCCAGATTGCCTATCATACTGCCCTGGATTGTGTCACCGGCTGAAAGCAGCATATAATTATCTCTGGCTGCTGCTTCTTCTTCAAAGAGCGTCATAGCTTTGGAAAGACCTATATTTTCTGCTGTCTCATCCTCCATGTAATTATAGGGCAGAATGTACTGATGTTCGTCAGTTGTGGCAAAAATGGTGAAACTATCAGTACCATCTGCCTGCACCTCTCCACTGAGATGTTGAAGGCCGGTGCTGGCCAGAAGTGCTCCTGCCACTACTTTCCCGGAAGTAGCGATAAAATCACGGCGGGAAATATCTTTCTCAAAAATGTCGACATTTTCGGAATTTGACATCTTTTAATTTTACCCCCTGATAAAAATTTTAAGCTGCCATTATTCGCACCTATTATTTATTTTATAACCTGCAGTAAAGAATTGTCAAATTTTCTTCTGTTCGGACGATGTCAAATATTTTTAGGGCGAGGTCAGAATGAGGACTCCCTCCTTTAACTGGAAAATCCAATTTTACTCTATGATTATTTCTGATAGAAAAATTTGATGATTTTCAGAGAAGATAAATCCATTCAACAACTTAAAAACTAAAAAAACAGAAAAGAAGTTAATCCCCCTTCATAAGTATTGCAGCTGCCAGCGCAGTCGCCGGAATGGCCAGAACCAGCCCTAAAGAGCCTGCCAGTCCGCTCAATATTTCCGTGGCTATATAATCGAGATTGACTATTCTGAGCCAATCAAGCTGCTGGGCCATGATTAATAACAAAAATGGCACCGACCCCCCCACGTAGGCCAGAATGAGAGTATTTGCCATGGTAGCCATGATATCCCGCCCCACCTCCAGGGCATGATAAAATAATTTATCCGGTGCTATTTCGGGATTGGCCTCCTTCAACTGAGAAGCGCTGGCAGCTACCGACATACCCACATCGGTTATAGCCCCCAGAGAGCCAACAATGATACCGCCATAAAGCAATCCTCTGACATTAATCTCCAGATCGCTGGCTCCCAGCATCTGCGCCTCTTCTGTACCCAGGCCGGTTAAATGAGCCATCTCCCCGATAATGTAAGCCATTACTCCAGCGGCTATGACTCCTGTCGAGATGCCAATAAAGGCAGCAAGAGACTTCGAGGATAAACCTCCGATGACGATAAGAATCACAGCTATGATAAGCAGAGCGCTGGCCGTTGCCACCGGCACCGGAGCCCAGCCCTGCAGCATCAGGGGCAGCATGATTCTAAAGATAATATATCCTGTCAGCAGCAGAGAAATTAAAGTTTTTATCCCCTTCATTTTGCCCACGATGATAAGAGCCAGAGCCAAAACAGCCCCGGCCAGATAAAGTCCGCGGTCGCGGGCTACGTCCTCCAGATAGATCTCAGGACTGCCATTTTCGTGAAAAGATATAAGAATCACCTCCAGTCCTGACTCAAGCCTGATATCCAGATAAATATTTTCTTCCCCGTAAACATTATCGATCTCCACTATTTCTCCGGCCTTAGGACCTTCATTTATCAAAACCTCTGCCTGCTGCTCAAGACCGAACTCGGTTCTCTCTTCTTCCAGCACCTCTTGTACGGTGCCTCGAAAATATTCAGCATCTTCTCGTGCCATATAACTGGAATCCGGCATCAATCTCTCGGTATAGCTATGTACTGCGGCCAGAATAACCAGCCCCAGAAAAATAGCGAGGATGCTTAAGAGCAATCTTTTTGGCAAAAAGCACACCTCCAAATTTCGAATGTTAATTTTTATTCATCAAAAAGGAATGCTTTTATGCTGCGGAGCAGAAATTATACCAATAATAACTATATCACAGCTCAATTGGATCTTAAATTGCCTTTTCGGGAAAATTGTGACGCGAAAAAAGTAAAATCGCCGCCTGATATAAAATTCTTTACTTCACAAAATTACTTCTAAACGTTATAATAACATTAATCAGTATTGAAGCAGGCTGAAAATCCTGAGTTTCAACAAATGAGGAGGAAGTAAAGTGGAGAGGGAAAAAATTTTAAAGGTGAAGGATTTGGAATTGGTTCTGGAAAAAACAGATATACTCAAGGGTCTTAACTTTGAGCTTCAGGCTGGAGAGGTGCTGGGCATAATAGGACCCAACGGATGCGGCAAAAGCAGTCTGGCTTATACTTTGATGGGCCTCGACGGTTATAAACCCGCCGGCGGCCGGGTGATATTTAAAGGCGTAGATATAACTGACCTGAAGCCCTATGAAAGAGCCTGGGAAGGTCTTACCCTGGCCTGGCAGGAGCCGGCCCGTTTTGAAGGCATAAGCGTGCGCGAATTTTTAGCCCTGGGCAGAAAACATCGCGAGAGCGAAGTCGGTTCCGGGGAGATCCGTCGGGCTCTGCAGGACGTGGCAATAAATCCCGATCAATATCTTGACCGCAGCATCGATGAGACACTCAGCGGCGGGGAAAGGAAAAGAATAGAACTGGCATCCATATTGTTGATGAATCCGGATGCGGTCATTCTTGATGAGCCCGATTCCGGCGTGGATGTGGTGGCCCTCAACAACATCGAAGAGGTTATTAACAATTTTCGCGAGAACAACACTGGTGTTATCCTCATAACCCATTCTGAGGAGATGCTGGAGATGGCCGACAGGGCTGCTCTTATCTGTCAGGGGAAAATTTTTATGGAAAACAGTCCAGCCAAAATCAGCAGTTATTTTAAAGATGAATGTCTACCCTGTGAAGATCAGGATCCCGCCAAACACAAAGAGGTGAGTTAAATTGAGTGATTACAAGAACATGGTCGACATCTACGATCAGGTCGGCGACGAAGAGGTTTTTTCCGACAGCGATGTAGCTCATGTGGTGCTGGAAAGAGATAAAGTCATGGGAACAAACACAGTAGATGGTCTGGAAGTCGATATCAAAAACCAGGAACCCGGTCTGGTGGCGATTAAAATGACGGTTTTAGCCGATTTCAATATCGATAAAACGGTACATCTCTGTTTTGGTGTGCTGCCTGAAGAAGGAAAACAATTTATTGATATGGACGTAGAAATAGAGGAAAACGCCGGAGTAGAGGTCAAAGCGGACTGCGTTTTCCCCAATGCCACCCGGGTTCAGCACAATATGGAAGCCGATATTCTCCTGCAGGAGGGAGCGACCTTTATCTACCGCGAAAGTCACTTTCACGGTGATGAGGGCGGGGTTGACGTGAAAGCCCGGGCTGAAATTGAAATGAAAAAAGGCAGTACCTACAAAACTTATTTTGACCTGCAGGAAGGTCGAGCCGGGAAAATTGAATTCGATTACGAATCTGTGCTCAGAGAAAATGCCACCCTGGAGATGGTGGCCCGCATGCAGGGACAAAAAAGTGACAAATTGAACATCAGAGAAACCGCAGATTTGATTGGCAGTGGCGCCCGGGCTCTGCTGGAAAGCAAACTGGCTCTGCAGGATGAGGCTGCGGGCGAGGTGCTCAACGAGCTAACAGCTTCGGCACCTGGTGCCAAAGGCCACGTCGAATGCACTGAGATCATAAAGGATGATGCCACCGCCCGGGCAGTTCCTGTGGTGGATGTGCAGCACCCAGAAGCAAAAGTCACTCATGAAGCTGCCATCGGCAGCGTGGACAGCAGTCAGCTGCAGACTCTGATGGCGCGCGGCCTCAACGAGGAAGAAGCTGCAGAAACTATCATTCAGGGTATGCTCAATGGATAATCTGTCATCCTTTCTTTTTTCCATCCTTCTTTCAGAAACATATGAGCTTTGAACTTAAATAGGGCGCGATCCCAAAATTTGGGATCGCGCTCATTGATGTGGATTGAGTTTTTTGAGTATGCAGGCTTTAAAATGATAGTGAATGTCGGTCCTGTATACTTCCTTTTTTTTGGTTTTGGGCTGCTAAAAAATTTGCCGGCTTTCAGCCGGCCTCTTATATTTTTCAACCTCCACCGCCAAAACCTATCTGTTCCAATTCACCTTCCCTTACAATTACCGGAACTCTCTCAACGCCAAAGTTTTCCATGGCATATCTGCGGGCTTCTTTATCTTCTGAAGTATTGATCTCTTCAAATTCAACATTCTTCTCCCGGTAATGGTCTATAGCTTTCTGACAGAATGGACAGCCGTCTTTGGTGTAGATAGTTAGGTCGGGCAATTTAATCCCTCCTGGCAATTTATTAATTGGACCATTTACTCTTATTTCTTCTTTAGAAATTTTTCATAACCCTCAAAACAGGGCTGGCCTTTATCTTTGACCTGGGGTAGAATGACCTCTTCAATGAACTCCAGAGCCTCTTCCGGGTCCCTGTCGACATTGATGCGCTCTAAAAGCATCTGCTGTTCTTCGTCCAGGACAACAAAAACTTTATTTCCTTCTTGTGCCATTGTCTTCACCCCACTTTCCGCTATTGTGGCAGCATGGCCTTAAGAGTTTCTCTGGCATCAGCGTAGTCCTTTTCTTTCAGTTTGGGACAGTTTTCCAGATCCTGTTCGTATTCTAACAGCTGCACCGCAAAGGCAAGACAGGTTAGTTCCCCGCATTTGCTGCAGTTTGTTTTAGGCAGCAGCTTAAATATTTCCAGGGGACGCGGAGGGTCTGATGCTGTATGATCCGGTTCAATTTCATCTTTGCGTGCATAAATATCATTTATGATATCCTTCAACCACTCTATAACCTGCATGGCGTCGGTGGAATTTTCCGCTTTAATCATGGTCATTTTCTCTTCGTAAAGGGTTATGGTTCTGAACTCCTTTTGCAGAGAGAGGCTGGGCAGACCGGGATTATAATTTGCTCTTTCAATTTCAGCGTTTACAAAGGGAAAAATATCTCCAATATTGGATCCCAGATCAGCTTTTAATCTGATCTTATCAGGATCAGCAAGACAGGGTGATATGTAGGTAATGTCGACTCTGTTCAGTGTCATCTAAGAATTCACCCCGGTTCCGCGCTGCAGAATTTTTTTCAGCGCCTCTCCCGCCCTCTCAATATCCTGTTTGCTGTTAAAGATTCCCGGGCTGAACCTGAGGCTGCCCCTGTCTTCGGTGCCCAGCATTTTGTGGGCTTGAGGTGAACAGTGCAGCCCGGCCCGGACCATAATATCATATACATCGTCAAGCACATAGGCCGCCTCTTCGGCCGGAATATCCGCCAGATTAACAGAGACAACTGCAACTAAATCTTCGGCTGAAAGAGGACTATAGATTTCACAGTCCTGTAAATCACCCAGCACATCCAGGAGATATTCTGTCAGCTGGAGTTCATGCTGCCGGATCTCTTCTATTCCACGCTGAAGTAAATATTCAACCCCTGACTTTAAACCGGCAAGACCGACGGAATTGACCGTGCCGGCTTCAAAGCGGTCGGGTAAATCTTCGGGCTGTCTTTCCAGATAGGATTTGCTGCCAGTTCCTCCCTCTTTGAGGGGGGCGAGTTCAATTTCGGAATCTATATAAAGTCCTCCGGTTCCGGTTGGGCCCAGCAGCCCCTTATGACCGGTAAATCCCAGCATTGAGATATTATACTCCTGCACATCAATCGGCAGAATCCCGGCTGTCTGGGCACTGTCTACCAGCAGAGGCAAATTTTTTTCCTGGCAGAATTCACCGACAGTTTCCAGAGGGGCGATGGCCCCGGTGACATTAGAAGCATGATTGATGATTACCAGTTCGGTATTTTTTGAATGGGCTTCCTCTAACTCCTTTTTATCTATAAAAGCTCTATCGGGAGCCCCTATGGTGCTTATCTTCACCTCTTTTTCTTTTTGCAGGTGCTTTAAGGGCCTCCAGACAGCGTTATGCTCAAAACTGGTGGTGATAACATGGCTTTTTTCCGGGACAAAGCCCTTTATTGCCAGGTTTAAAGCTTCCGTCACATTGGCTGTAAATACAATTCGGCTGACATCGTCTATATTGAATAAATCACCCAGAGCCTGACGGGTTGAGAATACTATCTGTTCGGCTTTAAGCGCCCGCTGGTAGGCTCCCCGGCCCGGATTCACTCCTATATTTTGCATATAGTTATTCATCTCTTTCTGTACAGAATCGGGCTTGGGATAGGATGTTGCGGCATTATCGAGATATATAGCCATAAATGCACCCCCGAAAGTTACTGAAATATTTCACAAAACTTATAATTGAGGGAGGGAGGCATAGCCTCCCTCCATTTCTCCGGACCAAAACGGTCTACTGGGATAAAACTTTAACTGTCTGTTCTTCAAATTTGCTCTGCTTTAACTATTCTGCAAAATATCCTTTATCCCCTCTGCTGATGGCACTTCACCGGTAACTACTGCCTCACCATCCACAACTAAAGCCGGAGATAGAGCAATCCCCCGTTCTGTCATCTCATTCATATCTTTGATATGCTCAAAATCGGCTTCAAGCCCTAACTCTTCAATGGCTCTTTTGGTCCTTTCTGCCAGCGTCTCGCAATTCTTGCAGCCCGGTCCTAAAACTTCAACTTTCATTTTATCACCTCTTTTGTTTGATTTTTAATCATATTTCAGCTTAAACTCTGCTATAATACCAGGTTACCAAAAATCATACCACTTATAGTGGCCATAATCACAACCAGGACAATAAAGACGGAGGTTTTTTTAGTGCCTAAAACGCTGTGAATTACCAGCATATTGGGCAGACTCAAAGCTGGTCCTGCCAGAAGCAGGGCAAGCGCAGGACCATCACCCATGCCCAACCCCATAAGCCCCTGAAGTATGGGCACTTCCGTCAGAGTGGCGAAATACATGAAGGCTCCCAGTATAGAGGCTAAAAAGTTGGCGGATACGGAATTGCCACCTACAAAATCGGCGACTACCTGCTCGGGTATCAAGCCGGCCTCTGTGCCGGGGCGTCCCATCAAAAATCCGGCGATGAGAACACCGGCAAAGAGCAGGGGGCCTATCATCTCTGTAAATCTCCAGGTTTCCTCGAGCCAGTCCTTCAGTTCCTGTTTATTGAACCATTTAACCAGCATGACTGCCAGAATGATTAAGAGTCCACCGGTGAGATACCATCTAATCTGGAAGATTTGATACCAGATACCCTCGGCCTGCTCCGGTTCAGCCCAGGCCATAAATATCAGGGCCAGCACCAGAACTATAAAATAGGTCAGATTCTGCAGGCTGGAACGGGATTCTTCTGCACTGGTGGTGGCAGTAACCAGATCGCTCTGCCTGTCTTCTTCGGAATCCCTGAATATTACCGCCATTAAGATGCCTATCACCAGGGCAAAGAAGACTGCTCCAATCACCCTGGCCAGTCCCAGCTGCCAGCCCAGAACACGGGCGGTCAGAATTATTGCCAGCACATTGATAGCCGGTCCGGAATAAAGAAATGCTGTGGCAGGTCCTATACCTGCTCCGGTTTTATATATGCTGGCAAAAAGCGGCAGCACAGTACAGGAACATACAGCAAGTATAGCACCTGAAACTGAGGCCACTGAATAGGAAAGAATTTTATTGGCTCCGGCTCCAAAATATTTAATTATGGCATTGCGGGAAAGGAAGTTTGCTATAGCGCCCGCCACAAAGAAAGCTGGAATCAAACAGAAAAGCACATGCTCCCGCACATAATACTGGAGCATCAAAAAGGCTTCATTTATGGCCTCCTGGATCATAGCTGTTTCAAAAGGTATGAAATATACTGCTATAAATACGGCAATGAATAAAAGTATTTTATTTAGTCTGCTCATGAAATCACCCTTCAAGCTTGAATTTTTTGTCAGGTTAAATTGAGTTTTTCGCCCTTATCTTTATATCGTTCTTTTTGGTAAAGCAGATCAATTATTTTAAGTATCTTCTTGTCTTCAGTTGTTTAAAAGGTGTGTAAAAAACCTCATTTAGTTCTACTGTAAGATATAAAGCTTCGCTCACAATGAAATTTTTCTGTTCTCGATGTTTTTCCCACCCTGCTCTCATATAAAATAAAAGGCAGTTACCATCCGGTTTCCAGAATCGATCTCAATTACTATATTACAATAAAAGAATATAGTTGTCAAGATCTAATCCCGACCACTGAAAAATGTAATAGAGATCGGGATCTATTTGCTCTGCCGGAATTGTATTACATCTTTCCTATCTCTGTTTTAGGGAAAAAATTCTGAAGTAAAACATAGGGGAATCCAGAAAAAAAGGTAACTTCGCAAAAAAGTTGTGGAACTGGAAAAAGAAGTAGAATATCTTTTTCGGTGCTGGAAAAACAGCAAAAATATCAGCCAAACTGCCAGAAAGCATAAACTCAGCTATAACCTGTGGCACCCGTTAAGTAAACACTTAATTTTCATGACAGCTCATCCTCACCCTGCGCATTCATCCCATAAAAAACATTAAGACCAGATAAATCCCTGAAGCCAGCAGAGAAGTCATTATGGCCCCCAGCAGAGCAGCACTGCGGCTGGGATATTGTTTGCCCATGTCCAGTATATTGCGCGAATAGATTATGTACCAAAAAGCGGTGAATATTAGAAAAAAAGTTGAAACGCTGCGGAGCATATCTCTTCCTCCTCACCTAACTACATATTCCTGTCAGCAGTCTGATTTCCTTTTGCTGTACCATGATTAACAAATCAAGATAGGGCCTCCCGCCCCGGCTTTGGCCGCATCAACCTCCAGGTCTTCCATCAGAACCTGATGAAAGGTCTCAAATATAGTCTTATTTACAGCCCTGACTTCGCTTGATATTTTATCTCCCCTTTGACATCCTCCCCGCCCATTAACATGGACGAGGCTTTCTCGGCTAAAATTCGTAATCCTTTCCACCGATACATCGACACCCAACGGATGTGGAGAAGGTCCAAATATCTATGATATAACTTCATTCATGCTGCCGGTCCGATAACCCTCAATGTCCAGGGTTACATAGGTATAATCGAGCTGTTTTAGCTTTTTTATTATCTCTTTTCTGTGTTCTAAAACCCTGTCCAGTTCCTCAGGGTTTACTTCTATTCTGACCGTTTCATCATCATGATGCCTTAATCGCAGCTGATCAAAATCAAAGCTCTGCAGAAAATCCTCTCCCTCATCCACTCTCGTCAGTTTCTCCTCTTCAATTTTTACTCCATAGGGGAAACGAGACGAAAGGCAGGCAAAAGAAGGTTTATCCCATACGGGAAGATCTCTGCGCCTGGCCAGAGTCCTTATCTCTTTCTTGTTTAGCCCGGCATCTTTCAGAGGACTTTTTACCTTGAGCTCCTCCACAGCTTTGATCCCGGGACGATATTCACTTTTAGCATCATCATAGTTTGACCCTTCCAGCACTTCCCGATAACCCTTCTTCTCTGCCATCTCTTTTAAATCCGAAAGCAGTTCTTTTTTGCAGTAATAACAGCGATCCTCATCATTTCTGGTGAAGTTTTCGTTATCAAGCTCTGTAGTTCTGATTATTTTGTGTTTTGCTCCGATTTCAGCGGCCAGCGACCTGGCTTCTTCCAGTTCCCGGTCGGGATATGTTTCCGCACAGGAAGTTACGGCCAGAACATTATCCCTTCCCAAAACTTCCAGAGCAGAATCCAGCAGCAGAGCGCTGTCTACGCCTCCAGAAAAAGCTACCACAACACTGCCATATCCCTGAAGAATATTTTTTAACTTTTCATTTTTTTTGACCAGTGCCGCATCTTTTTTCTCTATCATATAAAATCCTCCTTCTGTACTTAACTTGATTTCCTGATATTAACTTAACTCCTACCAACAAGTATAATTTAGTTTATTTACTCTGTCAAGATAATGAAAAATCCATCAAAATAAAAAAAACGCTGACTCAAAATCTTCCTTTGAGCCAGCCGCTGAGTTTGCAGATCAGCTTATTTATTTACGTTGAAACGTAATTTAAAACTCTCTCCGGACAATTATTCCCGATATCTTCCCCGATTAAAGGCATCTCTAACAGCGGAAACAACTTTCGATGACCTGATAGTTGCCGCGGTGAAACCATCTACTTCTTCAGGCTCTATAGCTTCAAGAGCCGGCGTGCCTTCAGGAGTGCCCTCCAGATAACTCAATCTTTCAGTTATTTCGCTGAGACCCTGAGCTCCTACCAGATACTCAAGAGCTGACTCGTATTGTTCTCTGATTCCCAGAAAAGTATCAGAAACATCCTCCTCATAATAATCCACGCCATCATATTCCTGATGTCTCATACTGACACCGACGATTTCTTCATCCTCTATCGTGACCTGCAGACTGATGTTGATCACACCATGATCCATAAAGCTGCCTCGATAATCTCCATCCAGCAGTTCCCAGTGTTCCCCATAGGAAGCTTCACCATGAGAATCAGCAGAGACGTCAGCGGAGAAAGCAAAAACAAGTGATAGTGATACGATTGCTACCGCAGCGATAATAAGATTTCTTTTCATAAAATTCCCTCCTTATGATAATGTATTCATACTTCTCAACTTGAATAATAGCACAGCATTAAAGTTAAGTCAAGCAATTAATTTAATCAACTTAATGATCATTAAGGTCTGAATACCAATCCTCCCGGTCATGTTCGAGCACTACTTCCATTCGGCCGCTGCTTGCTTCATCAACAGGAGCCTTATCGCCCACCTGAAAATTGGCCCTCCTGACCGCATGAATACCTACAGCCGCTGGCTCAGCCATAGCTCCATTCCAGCCAACATTGACCGGATATCATCCATTTTTACAAATCTGCTATCGACCGCCACGAAATCTGGGACATGCCCCACAATTTATGACCGAGAACGATCGGAAGATCAACTAAAGGATGGTGGCCGGAATAGGAATGTACGTCTGAACCACAGATGCCAAATATTTACCGATTACTCCGCCCGCATCATCTGCACAAATTTTTTGGCCAGCTCGGGATCAAATTGACTGCCTGCATTTTCTTCTATTTCCTTCAGCGCTGCTTCTTTCCCGGCCGGATCACGATAGTTGCTGCCGCAGAGAATAACGTCATAGGCATCGACTACGGCTATAATCCTGGAAAGCAGCGGTATATTTTCTTTTTCCAGCCCATCAGGATAGCCCTGACCATCCCAGCGTTCATGCCTGTGCAGAATTTCTTCAGCTATAAAAGAAAATTCCTCCGTTTCTGCCGCCAGAATACCTCCCCTTTCGAGATGCTTTTTGACAAGTCTCCATTCTTCACCACTAAGTTCTTCAGTTTTATTTAATATATCCTCCGGGATCGTTGCTTTCCCCAGATCATGCAGAATAGCCACCAGTGAGAGATTGTGTAAATCTTTCTCCGGCAAATTCAATACCCTTCCCAGCTTGAGAGCCAGCTCGTTTATTCTCAGATAATGTCTTTCAGCCCCAGTTTTTTTCACCCTCAAAGTGGCAAGCATATTCTGAACAGCCTTATATTCTGGGCTTTTTCCTTTGGTTAATTTGTCTTTATACATCCTTTCATCAGCCTGAGACAGCACTTCCTGCAAATTTACTTCTTTATTAACTTTGGTGGCGATACCCAGCCCCAGAGAGATTTTAAATCCTGCGATTTCAGTTTTCTGACATGTTTCCTCTATCCTATCCACAATTTTTCTGGCCATTTTGGTGCCTGTCTGGGGCAGCAAAATCACAAATTCATCCCCGGCCCAGCGTGCAACTATATCTTCTTCTCTAGTATTGGCCTGAAGAATTTCGGCTACTTTGACCAGCAGCTCATCTCCTGTTTTATGCCCATAGGTGTCATTAACGATCTTCATGCCATTTATGTCACACATGATCATGCTGATAGGAAGCTGCCTTTCCGTGTCCAGTCGATCCATCTCCGCTTCCAGATAAAACCTGTTATAGAGGTCGGTCAATTTGTCGTGATAACTGACATATCTCAGCTCTTTTTCTCTTTTCTTGATTCTGGTAATATCCCGTGAAGTCCCTATGATTTTCTCTATTTTGCCATCAAAAATTATAGGGGTCAGACTCGTGCTCCATACCCTTTCACCTTCAGGCAGAGTAAGCTTTTCTTCATACTCTATTTTCCCTCTCTTGTTCAGACACTTCCGGTAATTTTTTTCAATTTCTTTTCCCAGTTCAGGACCAAAAACTTCCACAGGCGTCTTATCTTTGATATTCTCTGTGCTGAGACCGGTTAACTTTTCATGCAGAGGGTTCAATTTTTGAAATGTTATTCTTTTGTTATCGTCAACTCCCAGAAGGAATATACTGGAGTGAACGCTGTCGAAAACAATTTTATACTCTTTCAGCAGCCCTTCCAGTTTGTTATTATTACACTCGCTGACGGTTATCTCTTCTTTTACTACCAGGATTTTATCCTGAACTATGCCAGCTCTGAGCGCGTACCGGGATTTTTCTTCACCATTTACGCATTCCAGATCCATGTTAAATTTTTCTATCTCATTCTCAATCAGGAGGTTGAATTCTTTAACCAGCTCATCGATATCCTCCTGGATAAAACCCGCTCCTCTTAAGATTTCAGGATAATTGCTGCCATTTTCGAGCTCAGTCGCAGGCCGGTCCATCTCTGCAAAAAGTTTCGACCACTCCCTGTTGGTTTGATCTATTATGAGATTTTTTTTTAATAAAGCAGCCCCCATCGGCAGAGAGGCAAAGATATTATCGGTCACCGCAATCCCTCCTTCTTAACAGCCTGCTGCTGAAATTGACAAAAGAGAATATACCTCTAAGGATATTATATCAGGCATGAGAAAAGTATAATATTACCCGATCGGGTAATTTTTATTGAAAAATTAGGAGGAAAAGTGAGAAAAGATAGGGAGTTAAGAAGCAGAAGGATAAGTATTAATTTTCCAGCAATCTGTGGATTAATTCCTGGCGGCTGGAAACTCCAGCCTTTCTGTAAAGATTTTGAAGGTGTTTTTTGACGGTATTCACGGAAATAAACAGATCTTCGCTGATTTCAAGGTTTGATTGACCGGACCTGACCAGGCAGGCCACTTCTTTTTCCCTTGGGGTAAAGTCAAATTTTTCCATGCTCAGCCGGTATTTGATATTGATATACTTTTGATCGGAGAGACTTTGAGGGTGTATTTTCTTTAAAAGATGGATATGGCAGGCTATACTTGTCTTAACGCGGTTCAAAAAAAGAAGCTCAGCTGTGCTAAAATCCCCGCTCTCTTCCTGGCGGATTAAAGTTATAGTAATCAGTATTTCGCCTCTATAGTGAATATCAACCCCGCAGAGGTAGTAAAATTCATTGGGCGAAAGAAAATTATTAAAGTAATTAGTCCTCCTCCAGCTGCGATGATCAAAAACCAGTGAGCTTTTCAGCGCTGATGGTGTGTCAAAAATGCAGTTTTTCAGCGGATCTATATATTGAAAATGTTCTACATATTCATCTATAACTTCATAATCAATATTTACGGTAATAAATTTCGAAAAATCCTGATCGTCATTATGCTCGAGTATATGACCGGCATCAAAAAGTATGAAATGATCCAATTCTTGCAAAATTTTTTCATAATATTTCTCGAAACTGGCTTTTACACAGGTCCGGTTGACAAATTTCATTATTTTCTTCCACATGTTTTTATTAAGATTGGAATCTTCTGCAGCCACTGCCATCACCTCTGGGGCGCATAAAAGTTAATTTAATATTAAAAAAACAATGAATAAAAATAATTAACCATTTTATTGACTAAAGTATACCGCATTATGCCCGCATATTCAATACATTTCAGATAAATTCATGTCCTAAATGCGGATTTTTATGCGGATTTTCTAAATATCAGCTGGTTTAATATAGTTTTGGTCATATTCTTACTGCTTATTTTGGAAGCTATTATTTTCTTAGGAACATATAAACAAGCAGTTGTAATTACAGGATGCGAATATTCAGCTATGCGGCCAGATATTCCCGGCCACATCTGTCACTCGTAAGCGCTGTCCTCCTGCTCCATTTGACATTCCTGACAGCTGCCAAAAAATTTTATTCGTTGTTCCCGGGGAATAAAACCATATTTTTCCTCAATATTTTCTTCAAATTTATTTAAATCTTCTGATTTAAATTCGATTACTCTACCACAGTCCAGACAAACCAGGTGGTGATGATGGTCTCTGAAGTTGACAAACTCAAAATAATCTTCCTGCTCCCCTAAATTTAACCTCCTGACCAGGTCCAGCTCTTCCAGAAGTTCTAAAGTTCTGTATATGGTTGTCAGACCTATATCAGGATTTATTTGCCTGACAGTTTTGTGCAGCTCATCAGCTGTCAAATGTTTTTCTGCGTTTTCGACCAGTGTTTTGAGAATATCTCTTCGCTGTTCTGTCAGCCTAAAACCGCTATTTCTGACGCTGCATATCAGCTCTTCCATTAGCTCAGATTTTCTTGTGAGCATGAATATCCCCCCAGCCTCGGATAAATTTATCAGCCCCGCCTCTCCTTCAGTGCAGAGAGCGGAGCTGATTACAGTTTACCCTATGCTGCTCAGCGGAGCAGTTTTACTTCAGCCCAATTTTTTATTACACTTTCGACTCGAGTTCATCGCTTCTGTCTCTGACAGCATCCAGTTCATTTGATTGCCAGAATGGGGGACATTACATCCTGCACAATGAACAGAAACTCTATCTGTCATCGCCCCATTCCTGCAGGACCTGGGCCATCTCTTCGAGACATAGCCACCCCCTTTTTTAAACATTTGATCATTACAATTTCATTTTAACATGGTTTCTGACATGTGTCAAAAAAGGGGTTGGCCCGCTGATTTTTTATATTGCAGCCAGATTAAGTCAACGGCAGTAAATTCATCTCCACTGCAAATCATCGATCGGTCCGTGAGGAGAAAGGCGCATACCATCATTTTCAAATTCTACAGGCATTTCATAAATATGAGTCAAAAACTCCAGACCGTCCCGCAGCTGACTATCAGCAAATTCCAGATATATATCGGATTCATAAATGGTTAGTTCGTCCCGGGGCTGATAATAACCGAGATCAAGATAGGAATCAAACGACAAAAAATCTGTGGTAAAACGCAACTCATCTAAGGTTATATCCACCTGTTCATCATTCTCCCCTGGAAAAAGATCTTCGCTGCTGAGCTTCACTTTCAGGCTGCTGAATCTTATCTGCCCCAGATCCAGCCCCAAAAATTGACGAATTTGTTCCAGATCTGCCTGATCTACCTCTCCCCAGTTCAACAAATCGAAGTTCATATCCTTCAGTTCCAGCCCGGCGGTAAAATTCCAGTGATAATCTTCTATATCAGCCTCTCCGGAATAATTAATCAAAAGTTTATTCAGCCGGGAAATTTCTATCCCGTTCTCATTAAAAGAATTAATATCAAAAAAAGTCAGCTCAAAATCATCCAGATTGAGAAGATGCTCTTCAGATTCTTCGGCGGTTAAAAGACCCAGCATCTCACCTGCTGTCATGTCAACATCGAGTTCCTCGATATGGATTTCTCCCCGACTGTGATTGTATTTCAGCTCATCCCCTATTATTTTTCCCTGCCAGAGGCTGGAAGAAAACTTCCCGTCGATCATTTCAACCTCCTCATCATCCAGCGTTTTCTTAAAGCCTTCCTGCAGACCTTCAGCAAAGCTATCGGTTATCAAATTATTTAGCGTGTAATTCAAAATAAGAAGACCAGCAATCACTGCCACAACAAGAATTATAGCAATTTTACCTTTATTACCATGCGTTTTTTCCTGTGCCAAATCCATCACTCCTTATTTGCTTGAAGAATTTCCGCCAGAGTTTTTTGCAGCAAAACGGCCAGAAAACCACCGGCCAGAGCGGTATACAGCTGAGGAATAGTCATCATCCGGGCCATAGCAGGAGGCACTTCGACCAGAAAACTGACCGCTCCCGCCAGTATCAAAAACTTTGCCCCAGCCCCCGCCGCTACAGCAGCTATATTTTTAAAAGTGAAGCCCGATTTCGGTTTGACTGCCAGCATCCTGCTCAAAAGTGCATATACCAGAACTAAAACGGCATTGCCAATAGCAATGAAAGGGATCATAGGAGCCAGCAGCGGAGGCAGTATGCCCCGCAAAAAAGCCACCAAAGGCGTCAATATACCTATCAATATGCCGGCAGCTGAACCCAGCATCATCACTGCCACGAACAGAATTGTATTAATCGCTGGTCCGGTCACAGGCTGTGGCAGCCCGCTCATTTGGAAGACCAGAGCCAGCGTCAGCAAAAAAGCTGTGCGAGTCCAGAATCGAGTATTTTTGACATCTGGTTTCATAATGATATATCAACAATCTCTCCTCAATTAAGATTTTTATTATTTGACCACTATTACGGAAATCGGGCTGTACCTGGTAACTCTTTCAGCAGTACTCCCCATCAAAAATCTCTTCACAGCTCCTCTCCCTTTATCTGCGACAACCACGAAATCATAGTCTCCCTCTTCAGCAGTGCGACATATCACATCGGAAGGAACGCCTGTTTTGACCTCTTTTTTTAATTTGCTAACTTTTTTTTCCAGCCCTTCACTGCAGGTATCGACCATATCTTTCGCCTCTTCTTTCATGCCCTCTCTGCGCGAAAAGGCCTCCCGGGCAAATTCTTCTGAATAAGTTTTTGGAATAGCCTTTTCCAGAACTGTCAGTACGGTGACATCGAGATCCATATCATCTGCCAGCTCATAAACTTTTCCCACCGCTTTGCTGCAGCTTTTAGAACCATCCACAGCCAGCAATAACTTTTGCATATTATCCTTCCTTTCTACGAATTCAATCATTATCAAATTATAATTATTCTTACTATAATTTTCCGGATGTTCAGAAAAAAACCTCTTTGATCGGAAATTTTATCGGAGAATTTCCCAAAAAATTTAGGGTAAATCACTTTACATACAATTCTTACGCCGAAGGATATAATGGACCCAGAAATCATACCCCTCAGGGGTACTTAAAAAGTTGCGATTAGGGAGGTTCAATTAAATGCAATATCTCTACTTAATTATGGCAGCTTTGCTCTTCATATCTTTTCTGTTCGATCGCGAAAAAACCTGGAAATCTATTAAGCGCGGAAAAAACAAACTGGTAAAAATTCTGCCCGGGTACCTTAAGCTGCTGGTGCTGCTTTCGCTGGTCCTGTTCTTTTCTGAAGATCTGATTGTTCAATATCTGGGTACGGAAAATGTACTGCTGGGCAGCTTTATCGGGCTGATTCTGGGATCTATAACCATGATGCCTGGTTTTATAGCCTATCCTCTGGCAGGCATACTTCTCAGTCAGGGAGTCAGCTTTATGGTTATAGCTTCATTTATCATCCCGTTAAAAATGGTAGGAGTTTTGACCTATCCTCTTGAGAAGGAATACATGGGCATTAAAGCTACAGTTTATAGAAACACTGCCAGTCTGGTGATAGCGGCTATTTTAACACTTTTGATCGGACTTTATTATGGCGAGGTGATTATATAATGAAAAAAGGAAAGAACAAAGATCATAAGGTCGATTATGCTTTTTTTAGCGGTTTCATGCTGTTTTTAGGCATTTCCTGGCTTTTGAACTTCGGTCCAGGAGTGGCAATGGGAGAAAACTTTCTCATATTTGCCCGTGATATGGTGCTGATTTTACCTCCGGCCTTTGTGATTATAGGGCTGTTCGAAATCTGGGTAGATAGAGAAACCATAGAAAAACATTTTGGATCATCCTCCGGCTTCAAACGTCATATTTATGCTATTCTGCTGGCTGCCACGACAGTAGGAGGAACTTTTGTAGCTTTCCCCGCAGCCAACTCACTTTACCATAAAGGGGCTGATTACAGCTCTATTTTCACATATATAACTTCAGCTTCCCTGGTTATGATTCCCATGAGCATAATGGAAGCTTCCATTATCGGTCTGGAATTCACCGCCCTTAGGATAGGTCTTTCGCTGCCGCTGGTAGTACTTAGCTCGATAATCTTAAATGAATTTTTCAGCCGGGGCAGTTATGAACTGCCAGCCAATGTATAAGTTGAGTGGTTACTTTTCAGAAATATCTATTAAATTGCCGCCGAGTTTATGAGCCGTTTCCCTGCTGCAGGTGGAAAAAATCACCTGATAGTCCCGGGCGATTTTCTGAATTAATTCGACAGCGTTTTCCTGGCGCCTATCATCCAGGTTGACCAGACAATCGTCCAGAACTAAAAAACTATCTTTATCTGCAAAAAGATTATCAAAAAGGGCAAATCTCAAAGCCAGAGCTGCGGCATCAAATGTGCCGTAGGAAAGCAATCTTTGAACAGCGGGAAGTTCTCGGCGGCCTTCAGCCTGCCTGAGCAATATCTCAAATTCATCATCTATATTACCCAGCTTATAATTTCCATCTGTAAGCCTGAAAAGATGGCTGCTGAAAGAATCGACCAGCGGGCTGAAGGATTGTTCATCTATCTCTTCCAGCTTTTTTTTCACTATCTTTTTGATCTTTCTATATTTGTGTGCTTTTTCAACCATCCGTTCAAACATTCCTTCTTTTTCCTGTTTGATATTTTTAAGCTCCGCAATCGACTCTTCCGGCAGATTTTCTCTTACAGAGAATAATTGCTGTTCTTTTTTCCTGATTTTATCTCCCAGCTGCTCATGTCTCTGCCGCAGCGAATTCAGCCTGTCTTTAAAGTCCTGAGCATCATCAAATTCTTTGGGGAGTTCGCAAAGCTGAGCAAGTTCTCGCTTGAGCTTCTTTATATCTGTCCGCAAATTGTTTTTTTCTTCCTTGAGCTTATCCAGGTTCTCGTATTCCTGCTGCCATTCTTCTATTTTATCATCGGCTGCCGCTATCTCAGATTCTATCTTTCCTGTTCTGGCGATCAGATTTTCAATTTCTTCGTTGATCTCCTCCAGCTCCCGGGCGGATTCCAGCTCCTCCAGACCTTTCAACCTTTCTTTTATTTCGGCAAAATCTTCTTCCCCGAGCAGGTCCCTGACTCTTTCTCTCCTGGTGGCTATACCATTTTTGATCTCTCTTACTTTTTGCAGTTTTTCACGAGCCGCTTCCAGGTCTTCAGCTCCAATGTCCTCCAGCAGCTCAGCAAACTTTTCTTTATTCAGTTCATACTCCTTTTTAAGACCGGTAACATCCAATTCTGCTGATTCCACCTCTATCTCCTCATGCTCGGTCTCTATTCTGGCAAATCCCTCAGCCTCGACTTCATCACCGACCTCTGCTTCGATATCCTCCTCCAAACCTGCCTTTATGGTTATTTCTTCAGATTCTGAACGGATGATTTTGATCCGAAACCTGCTTCCCTTCAGGCTGGCCCTGGCCTCCCTCAGATTGTCCCGATACTCACTCAGCTTTTTTAGTTTATCTTCATTCACGCTTTTTAGATCTTTTTTTTGTAACTCGAGCTCTTTTATCTCATTTTTTAATTTTTTGGCCGTCTTAAATTTTTTCTGCAGAGATTTTCTCTCTTTATGCTTTTCCGCCCGCATTTTTTCAGATTTTAATTCATCGATTTTCTTTTTCATTTCTTTCAGATCATTTTTTCTTTCAGACCGGGAGCTTTTCTCTTTCGGCCATTTTTTGAGAACATCTTCGAGCCTTTTTATCTTTTCTCTTTTGCCGGCTAAATCATGCTCAATCTTCTGTCTTTTGTTGATTTCTTCTTCTTTTTTTGCCAGTTCATCACGAGCTTTTTTTACTTTCTCCCTGTCATCTTCAAGTTTTTCTATCTCAGATTTAAGACTGCGATATTCTTTTTCCACTGATTCTGCCTCTTTGATCTTGATTCTGAGGTTTTCCTTCTCGATATATTTATCATATATTTTGCCTCTGGCCTGCTTGTAGGGATTATTCACACCTCTATCAGGGTTGGAAGGGCAGTTGCCCTGCAGATCCCATTTTCTGGTCAGCTCATGATATTCTTCATTAAGACGGCTGCGAAATTTTTCCGCTGATACGTTGCCCAACCTCATCACGGCTCTGCGCAAAAAATTGCTGATAGTATCCTTCAAATTTTGAAACTCGTCTTCTTCAGTGATCTTTTCCAGAAGATCTCTCACCTTTTCCTGGCGGGTGAAGACAATATTTTCATAGGTGCTTTTTCCATAGGGAAGAAGTTTTTGCCTTTCACTCTTGATTTTCTCATAGGAAATTCGCGAACCATCGGGCAGTTTCAGATGACCATCCGGATTTTCATTGCTCCATTTTTTATATATCTCGTAAACTTTTTGTTCTGTCTGCAGCTGCAGACCGGCTTCGGCATAATTGCCTCTGGGGTGAGGAAAAAATCGATCTCTAAATCCTTTGCCCTGCAGTCCTGATCTGTTATACTTTAATTTTGGTTCGATAAATAATGAGGCATGTATAGACTTGATAACAGTGCTTTTGCCGGCCTCATTGGGACCGTATAATACATTCAAACCATCATCAAATTCGACCGCTACATCGCTCAACCCGGCAAAAACATCTATGCTGAGTTCTTTAATATTCATTCTTTTACCTCCTGCAGAAGTTCATAGGCCAGTTCCAGCGCCCTCTCATCACCGATGAGTTCCTCCAGAACCTGATAGGGAAAAGAACCTTCCGGAAAATCTTCGGCTATTTTATCTCTGTTAAGCTGGAGATTCAGGTCATCATCCAGTATCTGCAGATGGAAAACTGAGCCACGAAATTTGCGGTAATATTCCTGTTTCTTTTTATATGCAGCTTCCGGTATTCTGCCGACAATTTTTATCCTCATAACAGTTTTTTCAGCTTTTTCCTTCTGACGAACTTCCTGCAGCAGGCAGGCGAAATCATCTTCGCTGTTTACCTCCCGGGCGATATCTATAAACCTGTATTCTCCCGTTTTAACCGGTATCGCTTTCGTGCTTCCGTCCTTCTCGAGTTCTATATACCAGGCCTGCCCCTCATGACTGCAGTCCAATCCATCTGGTTCCGGAGTTCCACAGTTAAATATATATTCATTTTGAACATTTTCATCGACATTTTTGGGCAGCGGTATATGAGTATGGCCGAGAAGCCAAAGATCAATATCCAGCTCTCTGAGCTCCTCCCGTCTCATGCTGAAATAGCTATCGGTCATATCCGGAGAAATCCCCTTCAAGGCGCCATGGGCAGCCCCCAGTTTGAATCTGGCATCTTTTATATCCTCTTGTTTTATCCAGTCCAGGTTGTTTTCCCGCGAGGTTCTATCATCACAGGGGGCAGGATAGATTGTAGCTTCGAGATCAAATCTGTTCAGCTCATAAGGTTTTGTTTTGTCCAGTAAAACCACATCGGCCGGAGATTTACGCCTGAAGTCATCCCATAAATCAACCCCTGCGAAATCATGATTGCCCGGAAGTACAACCACCAGGTCTCCAGAAAATTCACTTAAAATGTTTATTGCTTCGAGCAGATCCCCCTCGGGTATGGTCACCTTATCGAACAGGTCTCCGGCTATCACGAGCAAATTACATTCACGCCGACAGGCTTCATCAACAACATTTTTCAGCGACCGGAAGCGAGACTGTTTTAGCTCGCGGGCGGTATCTTCAGGATAACTGGAAAATTTTTTGCCCAGATGCACGTCCCCGGTCAGCATAATTTTTAGGGTCAAAAAACATCCCTCCCTTCCATTTAAAAAACTTTTGCTTTCAGTCGATTATAAGGATGCTGCGGTCGATCTGTACAGTCGGTTTGCTTAATAACTTCTTTAAAAGGATTGGTATTCCCTGCAAAATAAAAAAATCGGAGGTGATAAAAATCTGCACATCACCTCCGAAAGATTGAGATCTGTCTAAACCGTTTTTTATTTTTATCTTTCATCTGCGGGAGTGCCGCTGACTCTCTGTTCGTCTACGACTGGAGAACCGATAGGAAGAACTTCTTTATCGAAGGTCGCATTGATAACTTCCGCTGCTGAGGTATACCAGGCAATCGAAGCACAGATTATGCCCAGATAACCTCCCATATGACCAAAGACTGGTGAAATAAAATCTCCCAGGGCCAGCAGAGCGAAGGTAACCCAGAGGGTCAAAAATATAAGCCAGACAGCTTTGTTCAGAGAGAAACTGGCCAGCCACATGTAAAAGGTGAATATTGCCCAGGCGGTCAGCACAAGTCCCATCGACATCAAGTGAGCATCGCCCAGCTCGAGCCAACCCAAAAACAGGGAATATTCAAGCAGAGCATAAAACATCCACCAGGCTCCAAAAGAAGTGAAGGCGGTAGCACCAAATGTGTTTCCGGTTTTAAATTCCCACATACCGGACATAAATTGAGCCAGACCGCCATAAAATAAAGCCAGAGGAGCTACAATTGCAGCTCCCTCAGCCGGCATTATTCCGGCATTATAAAAGCTCAATACAAAAGTTGTCAGTGCGAATCCTCCCAGACCCAGAGGAGCGGGGTCAGCTATTTCATTACTCATAAAAATATAACCTCCAGCGCAAAGTTTTTATTGTGAATATAATAATTTTCACAATCAATCTTATCATATTAAAAACAAATTTACAAATCAGCCTAACTCAAATACAGCTTTTTTTATTTTATTTAATGAAATGAGATCAATTATTCCATCCGCTTACAGCTGCTTTTCACGTGCCTCCGGATCGAATTTATCCTCCCGATTGGGGCAATTTTCGCGCGCACAGAGGCGGCAGTTGTTATAATCTTTTTCATCGGCAAAGAAGATCCCGGATACCGATTTATTCGGTTTCATCAGCATAGAATCGGTGAGCTCAACTCCGATTTTTTTATAGACATTCCCCAGCAAATCAAAAAGACTTTTCTGCTGAGCTATAGGCCAATCCTCAAGAGAACCGGGATTCATTCTGGACATGGCACCGGGATTAAAATTGTTTTTTATATGCTTTTCCAGTTTTTCTCTGGCATCAGCAAGAAATATCTCTTTAATATCATCTGTCAGATAATCATCCATCATGTTGTCAAAATTTCCAGCCCAATCCTCCAGCTCGCAGCCGCAGGTCGCTACAAAAGGAAAAACCCGGCCCACATCTTTCAGATTTTCACTCAAAATCCTGCTCTCAAACTTTATGCCTTCAATCTGCACTTCCTCATCATCAATTTCATCTATAAAAGCCACCTTATAGATCGCTTTAGGCCGGGCAATCTCGATAGCTTCTTCAGCCAGCTGCAAAAATCTTTGCTTCCAGCCCTCCCTTTCCGCAAACTTGCTCATATTAAAAAGCTCTTCAGATGTTCTTTTCGGTTTTATATCATCCAGCAGGATTTCTTTCATCGACTCTCCCCCTATTCTGTTTCCTCCAAACTGAAAAAATTTCAAGATTAATCGACTTCAAATTCAATCAAATTTTGCTTCAAAATTCTCTTTATTCCTCGCCTCAAAACAGAGCTTAATCTCCTCCTCTGTATTGCGCTCTTTGGATATATTCGGCAGGTCATCTCTTCCGTAAAATTTAGCGGTGGATGTTTCAATATTTTCCTGAAAATCCATCGAAATAAAATCGCACTCCACGAATATTTTATAGATACCGTAGAAGGAAAGGGCTTCCTCATCCTTAGTTCCCCTGTCAAAAACACCGATAATTCGCCGGGGATTTATTTCGACTCCCGCTTCTTCGTGCGCTTCTTTGATTAGATTTTCCTTAAGCGACCACTCTATATCGGCCCAGCCACCGGGCAGCGACCACCGATCATTAATTTTTTCTTTGACCATCAAAATATCTCCCTTCCGAAAGATAGCTGCTCTTACGTCAACCCGGGGAGTGGGATATCCTATCTCACTTTCCAGCAGATCCTCAGCTTTTTCCTTTTCTAAACTGCTGTACTCGCGCAAAATTTCGGCACCTATTTTTTGAATCTCTTTAAATCTTTCTCGGTCATATTTGTTTTCAGAATAAGTCAGCCCGGCCTGAGCTATAGTCTGCAGCCGCCGGGCGTAGCTTAGCCACCCTGGAGCTTTATTCCGATCTTCGCTTTTTTCTGAATCCTCCAAAATTCATCCCCCCTACTTTTTGTTTTGAAGCTGGCAGGACCTGCAGTCCAGAAATTAGTTGAGCAGGCTGAGTAAAATGGTAAAATAATGAGATATGCTGCCGCCCAGAACAAAAATATGCCAGATAGCATGATTGTATTTCAGATCTTTTTTGACATAAAACAATACACCTACCGTGTAAAAAAGCCCGCCCAGGGCCAGAAAAATAAGGCTGGTAGTTCCCAGTGCCACCAGCAGCGATCTCAGCACGAAGATACTCAACCAACCCATGACCAGATAAAGGAAAAAAGACACTTTTTCCAGCCTATTAAACCAGAAAACATTTATGATAATTCCCGCCAGCGCCAAAATCCAGATGATAATGAAAATGGTCCAGCCGGTTCTATTCCGCAAAAACAAAATGGTTATGGGGGTGTAGGTTCCCGCTATCAGCAGATATATAGCAGAATGGTCTATTATCTTGAGAATATACTTCGCTTTACCCCGGGGAAAACTATGATAAAGGGTTGAAGCCAGATAAAGAATGACAAGAGTGGACCCATAAATACTGCTGGCAACTATATGCCGCCTGCCGCCGTATAGCTGGGCTACAACGATTAAAACGGCCAGAGCAGTGAGGGACATACCCAGCCCTGCTCCATGCAGGACAGCATTAGCTATCTCTTCGTGATCATAATCTTCTTCCTCAGTCATTTTTTCCACCTCATATGTTACTTCTTGATCCTTCCAGGCACATCCTCCTTTAATGCTAAAAACAAAACCCCTGCCCCATTTTTGCGCAAATAAGGCAGGGATTATTAAATTATCTGTATTGATTAGATTTATAAAAGTCTTAATCCAGGGTCTTAATGCAGGTTTTAACCACCATTTTTAGCATAACTATCCCGGGTCGTATAATCAGTATGCAGAAGCTCATGGGCCCTGCTACTGCCGGCCTCTTTCAGATATTCACTGTAAAGCTTCTGCACCTGAGGATTCTCATGCGATTTCCGCCTGTCTTTTTCTCTATCTATTTCGTATAAAGCTTTCATTCTCTTTTCCAGAGTCTCACTTTCTCTTGAAATCGGCTGACCGCCTCCACCTATACATCCGCCCGGACAGCTCATAAATTCGACAAAGTGATATTCTCGGCCGTTTTTGATCGCTTCCAGTACCTCCCGGGCATTGCCCAAACCGTGAGAGACCGCTATATTTACCTCCGTTCCGTTCAATTCCAGCGAGGCTTCTTTTATACCCTCGGATAGTCCCCGGGCCGGGGAAAAGTCCAGCTCCGGCAGCTCCTGTTCTGTAATCAATTCATAGGCTGTTCTCAAAGCTGCTTCCATCACGCCGCCAGTCGTGCCAAATATGGCAGCAGCTCCGGTGGAACTACCCATCAGCTTGTCATAATTGCCTTCCGGCAGATTCCAGAGATGAATGCCCTGCTGTTTTATCATCTGGGCAAATTCTCTCGTGGTCAGTACATAATCAACATCCTCTTCCATTTCCGGCCGGTCAGCTTCATATTTTTTTGCTGTGCAGGGCATTATAGAAACTACGGTCAGTTCATCTGGATCAAGATTTTCTTTTTCCAGATAATATGAATTGGCCAGAGCTCCAAACATCTGCTGGGGTGATTTGCAGCTGGAAACATTATCAAGGAATTCAGGATAGAAAGCCTCGATAAATTTAATCCAGCCCGGACTGCAGGAGGTGAAAAGCGGCAGCTGCCCGCCAGATTCAAATCTCTCGATAAACTCAGTGCCCTCTTCCATTATGGTTAAATCAGCGGTAAACTGGGTGTCAAAAACCCCATCAAAACCCATAATTCTCAAAGCCGAAACCATCTTACCGGTGGCAATGGTTCCAGGGGGCTGATCAAACTCCTCGGCCAGCGCTACCCTCACCGCCGGAGCAGTCTGTACAATTACATGCTGATCGGAATCATTCAAAGCCCGCCATACCTCATTGATGTACTCTTTTTCAGCGATAGCTCCGGTCGGACAGGCCACCGCACACTGCCCACACATTACACAGGGACTGCTGGCCAATTCCTCAAAATAAGCCGGACCTATTTTTGTCTCAAATCCGCGGCCTTCAGCTGCCAGCACATTGACTGTTTGCGTATCACTGCATATATTCTCACAGCGCCGGCAGTTTATGCATTTATCGGGCACCCGCCTTAAAGCAGGAGATGATTCATCCACGGGCTGCTCTGTTTTTTCACCGGAAAATCTAACATCCCTTATCCCCATCTCCTCTGTTATCTGACGAAGTTCGCAGCTGCCATTTTTCACACAGCTGGGACAATCACTTTCGTGGTTGGATAAAAGAAATTCAAGATTCATGATCCGGGTCTGCCTCACGCGATCATTCTTAGTCTCAATGCGCATACCTTCTTCCAGAGGAGTATTACAGGAAGTTATCAATTCACCGCTATCTACATTTTCTACCAGACAAACCCTGCAGGCTCCGCTTTCGTAGACTCCCTCCATATAACAGAGATTGGGGACTTCTTTATTGATAGATCTCAGAAACTCTAATACAGTCATATCCTCGGCAGCGGTATATTCTTCGCCATCAACGCTAATTTTTAAACCCTGTTTTTGTTCTATATCTTCAGAATTAATCTCTTTATCAGCCATGCTCTCCCTCCTCACAACTTTTTCTTATATATCGCAGCGCAGGCAGCGGGAAGCCTCTTCCCGGGCCTGATCCTCAGAATATCCTTTTTCAACTTCTTTAAATCCCTGCAGGCGCTCTGAAAGAAGTATCTCTGGCATCTTAACTCTGGGTTTTTCCTCTTCTATTATCGGTTCTGTCAGTTCTCTTTCCACTTCGCTTTCGGGAACTACCTCTCCATCTCCTCCCAGGTATTGATCTATTTCGCGCGCTACCTCTTTACCCTGCTGTACACACTCGACTACAGTTGAAGGCCCTTTTACGCAGTCACCGCCGGCAAATATCCATTCGACTCTGGTGCTGAGATCTTCATTGACATCGATCAATCCATTTTCGTTCAGCTCCACCATTGTTTCACCGTTATTGAAATTGTCCTCGACAGTTTGACCTATTGCTACGACGACTATATCGGATTCGAGTTCAAATTTTCTCTCCTCATCGGGAATGGGCCGACGACGACCGCTCTGATCGAATTCACCTTCTTTCATTTCGACACATTCGACAGCTTTGACCTCTATATCTTCTCTGGCGATCTTAACCGGACTCACCTGAGTGTACATATTGACTTTTTCATATTTAGCTTTCTCAACCTCTTCGGTATTGGCTGGCATCTCCTCTTCCCGGCGCCGATAGACTATATTGACTTCTTCAGCTCCCAGCCGCACGGCATTGCGGGCCACATCTATAGCTGAATTTCCCCCTCCGATCACAGATATTTTCTTATCTTTCATGTCAACTCTGTTAGGGTTTATATTGATATCCTCCAGAAGATCTATTGCATTATGAACTCCACCAAGTTCTTCACCTTTAATATTGAGCTGATAATCTTCATGAGCACCAACCGCGAGGTGCACAGCTTTAAAACCCTGACGTCTCAATTCGTCCAGAGTGACATCCTGACCGACCTCTGTTTCGAGCTCCAGTTCAACACCCATGGTTGTCAAAACGGTTATCTCTTCATTTAATTTCTCCTGAGGAAGCCTGTATTCAGGTATTCCCTGAGCCAGCAGACCGCCAGCAACCGAATCTTCTTCGAATATCGTAACCTGATATCCCTTTCTGCGCAGATAAAAAGCTGAAGTTAGCCCGGCCGGACCTGAGCCAACGACTGCGATCCTTTCGTTCTTCTCCTCTTCAATCTGAGGTATGGGATAACCACCCTCCATTTTTGGCACCACATCACTGACAAAACGTTTAAGCTCTCTTATGGCCAATCCTTCATCCAGCGACCTGCGGTTACAGGAGGGTTCGCAGAGATTGTAACAGACCCGGCCGCAGATTAGAACCAGCGGATTTTCCCGTTGAATTTCCTTATATGCCTGTTTGTATTCTCCTCTCCTGATGAGATCGATATATTTGGGCACATCAACGTTGGCCGGGCAGGAATTCTGGCAGGGAGAATTAAAAAGCGGTGCACATCGAGAAGCTTCGCAGTAATCATTTTCTATATGATCTAGATATTCGTCTTCAAAATAGCGGGCGGTGCTAACCACCGGATTGGGCGCGGTCTGTCCCAGTCCGCAAAAAGAGGAATCCTGGACCTTTTCTCCCATGTCAAGCAGCATCTCGTAATCCTCATGATCAGCTTCCCCCTCGGTTATACGGTTCAATGCTTCCAGCATACGGGTTGTTCCAATCCGGCAGGGGGTGCATTTGCCGCAGGATTCATCCTTGCAGAAATCGATAAAGTATTTCGCCAGGTCGACCATGCAATCCTGTTCATCCATGACTATCAATCCGCCGGATCCCATTATCGTCCCTAGTTCCTGAAGAGAATCGTAATCTATAGGCACATTGAGATGTTCGACCGGTATACAGCCGCCGGAAGGCCCTCCAGTCTGAGCTGCTTTAAAGTTGCCGCCGTCAATTAAACCGTCCCCTATATCAAAAACGATCTCTCCCAGAGAAGTGCCCATCGGTATTTCTACCAGTCCGTTATTTTTTACCTTGCCGGCCAGGGCAAATACTTTTGTGCCCGGACTATTCTCTGTTCCTATATCTCTAAACCATTCATGCCCGTTGGCGATGATAGCAGGAACATTGGCCAGCGTCTCGACATTATTAATTACGGTGGGATCGTCCTTAAAACCTTCCTCGGGTGGGAAAGGGGGTCTGGGCCGCGGTTCACCGCGCTGTCCTTCAAGAGAGGCAAGCAAAGCGGTCTCCTCCCCACAGACAAAAGCTCCGGCCCCAAGTCGAATCTCCAGTTTAAAATTAAAACCCGAACCCATTATGTCCTTGCCCAGAAGTCCCAATTCTTCAGCCTGAGAAATAGCCTTTTTAAGTCTTTCGATAGCCAGAGGATACTCAGCCCGACAGTAAACATAACCATGATTGGCTCCGATCGCATATCCGGCGATAGTCATACCCTCTATAAGCCTGTGAGGGTCTCCCTCGAGTAAGCTTCTATCCATGAATGCTCCGGGATCTCCTTCATCCGCATTACAAACCAGATATTTATCTTCACTCTCATTATCACGGGCAAATTTCCATTTTAAACCGGTTGAGAACCCCCCTCCTCCGCGGCCGCGGAGTTTGGCGTCTTCAATCTCATCTATAATCCCTTTCGGTTTCATCTTCTTCAGAGTTTTGGCCAGCCCTTTATAGGAGCCATGACTGATAGCAGCTCTGATGCTTTCCGGATCTATAACTCCGCAGTTTTTCAGAACTATCCTTTCCTGCGGCTCAAAAAAGTCAGAATCAAAAGAAACACGCCAGCGGGAGATGATGTTGCCGGAGACTATATGCTGTTCAACCAGCTCTTCCACCTTTTCGGCCGTAATATCCTCGTAAAGTATTCTGACATCCCCCTGTCTTATCTCCACCAGAGGCTCGCCCACACAATAACCCATGCAGCCGGTTTTGGCCAGCTCAATATCTTTGATGTTTTTTCTTTCGATTTCATTTTTAAGTGCTGTGATAGTATTCTCCGCACCTGCTGCAATACCGCATGTACCCATCCCAACAACAATTACCGTATCAGCGCTCTTCTTTCGCTCGCTGTTAAATTCTTTTTTGATTTCATCAAGATCATTCCGATTTTCCACCATATCTATCATTTCCATAATATCCTCTCACACCTCCTCCAGTTCGGCTTTTTTGCAGTAACGGTCGATAATACTGACTGCTTTTTCCGGATTGAGCATGCCATGAGCATTACCGTTGACCGTCATGACGGGAGCCAATCCGCAGGCTCCCAAACAGCGAACTACCTCCAGCGAAACAAGCCCGTCTTCAGTCGTCTCTCCGGGGGCAATCTCGTACTCCTCGCTGATTCTGTCAATTATCTCTTCAGCTCCTTTAACATAGCACGCTGTACCCTTGCAGATAGAAACCTCGAACTGGCCCCGCGGCTGATCAGTAAAATAAGTGTAAAATGAAATTACACTTTTGACCCTGGAAGGGCTTATTTCCAGGCCGCGGGCAATTCTTTCCTGAGCCCTTTCGGGAATATGCCCTATGAGACTTTGAGTTTCATGCATGATCTCGATAAGAGCTTCCTGCTGAGCGTCATTGCGCTTAACTATCTCCTCGAGTTCAGGCTCAACTCTGTGCCAGTTGATCTCTTCATTTGCTGACATCGAATCACTCCCCATTTAATTATGAAAAACTTCACATGTTTTTGCAAAAAAATTGCTGATTTTTGCTATTGAAAAGGTAAAATTGATAAAATTAATGACAATAAATGATAAAAAATGACAAATCAGGGCTCTGATATAAATTACGAGCCTGTATAAGAACTATATGCCTTCGAATAATCATGATTGGCCAATTCCTTATGTAAATTATATAACATTTAATAGTTTCTTGCAAACTATTTATATTGTTTTGTTTGTCAAAGTTGCTTTTTCAATTAAAATTAAAACTTTTTTTGAGTAGTGATGATGTATTTCCTGCAATATGATAGAGGATCTTCTCCAGAATCGTTGAAGAAATTTTCATTGTGAAGAGAGAACTACCAATAATATGCAGCATTAATATGACTGGGATTATATTCAAACAGCTAATATGGATAAAGGCAAGATAAAAAACTCAGCCATAGCAAACCCTTTTAGGTTTATTATGGCTGAATCCGCAGAATCACCAGTCTATTTCCAAAACCTCATCTAATTTCACCATCTTAAACATTTTCCTGACGTAATCCGTATCCACATTCCTTATTCTCAGTTCACAATCTCTATCTGTCAGCTTTCTATTTAAAAGTAAAATCTTCCCCATCCCAATGCTGTCTATCATCTCTACCCCAGAAAAATCGAGAACAACCTCCTCAAATTCTTTTTCCATCAATCTTGCTGTAATTTCATCCATCTCATCAGCATTGGTCAGATCAAGCTTTTTATCTATGCTGACTATAGCTTTATCCTCCTGATAATTTAAATCCATATTGATTTTCCTCCAATAAATTTAAAATAGACCGGGAAAAGATCAGGTGAAAACGGCAGTGATGGCATTTCCATCTTCATTGAATTCGAGTTCGTCAGCCACCTGATTTATCAGATTTAATCCTCTTCCTTTCTCTTCCAGTACGGGCATGTTTTCCATATCAGCCTGCCGCCAGTCGAAACCATCCCCCGGATCTTTAACAGATATTTCGACTCTACCCACGTGAGCACTGATCTCAACTCTGGCCTCCTCCTCGGGAGAGCTGCAGCCGTGTTCCAGGGCATTGGCCAGCATCTCCCTGGCAGCCAGCTCCAGCCTAAAGTTGAGATCCTCCACACCGTGATCTGCATCGGCCAAAATATCTATTATCTCTTCAACCGTATCAGCAACTAACTCCGCCTGACAGGCCATGGTCAGATCAGTCTCTATCATCTTTTCAGCAGACATTATTCTCCCTCCACTCTGCTAACAATCAGTATACTGAAACAGCTCCCCTTATTCATTTATATCAAACTGAGAGATCAGCTGTTTGAGATGACGGGCCATATTTTCCAGTTCATCTGCCGAAGCCGCCATTTCTTCCACCGAGGCGCTCTGTTCTTCGGTAAGTGCGGAGACTTCTTCAGCCCCAGCAGCGGTGTTCTCCATCGATTTGGCAGCCGTATCTATTGATTCATTTACCTCTGCCAGCGAAGCTTCCATGTCTTCAACAAAACTTTTAACTTCTTTCACCTGCTCGCTGGTTTTACGTGAGAATTCCACAATCCTATCCAGAGAATCACCTGCATCCTTGATGATTTCGATCTGCTTCTGCACCTCTTCATAATTTGTATCCATCGAGTTTACAGTAGCTTCCGTTTCTGACTGAATGTCTTCAATGAGACTGGTTATATCTCCAGCAGCCTGTGAAGATTCTTCTGCCAGCTCTCTGATTTCTTCGGCTACCACAGAAAAGCCCCGGCCGGATTCTCCAGCTCTTGCTGCTTCTATGGCAGCATTCAAAGCCAGCAGATTGGTCTGAGAGGCTATACCTTCGATGAGCTCAACCATATCACCTATTTCTTCAGATCTTCTGCCCAGTTTTTCAATGGCGTCCGTGGCAAATTCGACAGTTTCATTCACCACATCCAGCTGCTCTATGGCTTTGTCGATCGAATTATAACCATCAGCTGCTTTTTCTTCCGAGTTTTCAGCTATATTCATGGTCTTACTGACTGTATTCCTGAGCTGCTCTGCGCCTTCCTTCTGGTTTCCCGCGTGCTCCTGCAACAAATCTAGTTCATCGCTTATCTCCTGACTTTCCTCGGCTACCTCTGTAACCGTCCGGGCAATCTCTTCAGCACTCTGGCCTGTTTCATCCGAGGCAGTACTCAGTTCTTCCGAGGCATTTACCACAGAATCCGCACTATCATCTATACTTCTTACCAGATTCCTCAGAGTAGATATCATTTCGTTAAAGGAGTCTTTTAAATCTCCAATCTCATCTGTTTTGCTGCTGGTAACCTTGCTGGTAAGATCTCCTTCGGCCACCCTTTCAGCCTGTTCACTCATACTCTGCAGCGGACCAACCGTAGTTTTTGTCAGTCCGAGAGCAATTATTCCAGCAAGAACAACCGCGAGCACAATGGATCCCATGGAAACCATATCTGCCCGGGCGGCCACAGCTCTGCTTTCGTCCTGCAGGCTTGCAATTTCCTCCCCGGTAAGATCGATAATTGCAGCCAGATACCCGCGCACATCTTCCAGGACTGGAAGTGTTTCTTCCCGGAAAAGTTCTAATGCTTCCTCTTCCTGTCCTGCTTCATGAAGTTCCACAACTTCATTGCCGGCGGCATGCAGCTGAATATGGGGCTCTTCCAGGGCCTCATATTCATCGGCATAAAAATCTTCAGGAGATGTGTCATAATACCACTGACCTAAATTGCATTCAGTATGATCCACTAAATCCGGCGCTTCTCCCGTGGTCAGCATATCATATATGCTCATCGCCCACATATGATGATCGATCTCCAGGTTCAGAAAATGCTGTTGTAAATTCTGCATCTCATTTATTTCAGCCTCTATATCTGCTACCCTCTGATCATAGACTTCATCCAGCCAGTTCGCTGCAACAAATAGTAAAATAATAAGTAAAAAAGCCAGAATAAATTTTAGAAATAATGAACCCCTGATTTTTTTAATCAAAATATCTCACCCTTTTTTGGCCCCGGTTTTACGCCAGAGGTGATATCCATCCCTCCCGGGCCCTAAAATTGATCTGCTAATTATCTATGGTTATTGAACATCCACCAGCTCATCGAGATGAACCATCTCAAAAACTTCCCGAACGTATTCAGAATTAATATTCGTGATTTTCAAACTCCCCTGTTCTTCCTTCAAAATTTTCTGGAAAAGCAAGATTTTGCCGATTCCGGAACTGTCGATTCTTCTAACTCTCTCGAAATCAATAACTATATTCTTTTGACCGTTCTCAACCAGCTCGGTGAATTCTTCTTTGAGGTCTCCAGCGGTGGTTAAATCCAGATCTTCACCGGGAACAAGTCGGGCAAAATCCTCTTTTATTTCAACTTCAATATCCATGAGTAATCAGCCTCCCGATTTCTTTGGTGGGGAAATAATCATACTTTTAATTTTTCCTTTCATTCCAGGGCCTTTAGAGCTGATTCGAGATCATCATAAACTTCAATTATATCATTCAATCTGGTCAGCTCGGCAACCCTTTTGACTTTATCGTTCAAACCGGCTATAACCAGTTTACCGTTATTTTCCCGCATATACTTAAAGATAGAGATAACATAACCCACCCCGGAACTATCAAGATAGGGAACATTTTCCAAATCTATAATGAGCTTCTCAATTTCCTGATTGCCCAGTTTTCTTTTTGTCTCCTCTTTGAGGGGATTGGAATTTTCAAAAACAATTTCATCTTCGGGTTTGACAACTCCCACGTCCCCTTCAGTTCTCAATTTGATAATATCTTCGCTCATATTATTTCGCCTCCGATTTTAATTTTTATTTTTCCTTCAACTGGTCTTCAAAACGCGCCAGCCTGGATTCCAGCACTCGGGCCTGACTGACGATATCTTCAGTGGTATCCTTCAACCTGGAGATAGATCCGGCCTGCTCCTCCATGGAAGCGGTGATTTCCTCGGTATTGGCCGCAAATTCCTGCGAACTGGCGGAAACTCCCTCTATATTTTCGGTTAGTTTTTCCTGCCGCCGGTGTAATTCGGAAAAATTTTCACCAAACACTTCAATATTTTTCTCCTGCTCTTTCAACAGATCCTGGAGGTTTTCAAATGCTACAAAAACATCCTCTGTACTGGCCAGCTGCTTTTGGGAAGCATCCGCCAGTCGGCCTGCTTCTTTTCTCACCCTGTTAATTTCTCCGATCAAACTATCTATTGTTTCACTTATATCCTGAGCAAATTTATCAGTTTCAACTGAAAGCTCACGCACCTCTTCCGCAACAACGCCAAATCCTTCGCCTCTTTCTCCTGCCCGGGCTGCTTCGATCGAAGCATTTAAAGCCAGGAGATTGATCTGTTCGGCCACCTCCTGAATCTGAGTGTTGATGTCAGAAATTGCCGAAGTCTGCTCCTCCACGCTGCCTATCTGATCTATTAAACTCTCAATGGCTTCGTTGTTCTGGCGGGAATCCTCCCTCAATTCGTTGATCTTCTCAGAATTATCCTCTCGAAAACCGACTATCTGTTGATTAACATCTATAACAGACCGGACGGTTTCCTGATTGTCTTCAGTAAAATCCTTTAAGTCATCGACTGATTTTAGCGCTCCCTGAATACTGCTGGATTGTTCTTCAGCATCACTGGCCATATCTTCAGCTGCCCTGGCAATTTCATCTCCGGCCTCTTCAACCTCGCTATAAGCTTCAGATAGTTTCCGCGAAGTTCTATCCAGTTCATCGGCGGAATCCCCCAGCATATGAATCATTTCGCCGAAACTGCTGATCGAAGCTGTGACCACTCTGTCCATAAAATCGAGGGGAGAAAAATCAGAAGCACTTTTGAAGATCAGTTCTTTATCCAGGTGAGTGGTTCCTTCCTGCAGCATAATATCGACCCCGGTAACACCCAGAACCTCATCATCCTCAATAATCGGCTCCGCTATAGCAGTCATCAGGACTTCTCCGTTCTCCAGTTCATCATATATGAAAGGATCCATGACGACTGTCGATTTTTCCTCTCTGGGGCGGTTGTAGAATTCTTCTTTGTCGATTTCAGGAAGAGACATTACACTTATCTGACCACCAGCCCGATAAAAATAGGAGTTGAATCTCCCGGTTTCGTCATAATGGTCAACCTGGCTGTATGAATTGTCGGCTCCATCGAATTTATCGGGTTCAAAGACTACCCAGGCTCCAAAAATTCCGGGATTTTCCCTGAGATGCTTTTCCAGCATATTATTCACAACTTTTCTATTGGTAGCAGCAGCCTTTTTGGTTTCGAGTATTGAAGCGCTGAAGCGCTCCACCAGGTCCAGCATTTCATCTATAAAATCATAATCTCCAAGCATATTCTCCTTGAGTTTAACTGCATTTTTTCTAAAAGCCTTTCTGAGTCTGAAAAGACGATATATACTTATCAACAATAAGAGTGCAAGGATCAACAAAACTGCTTTTAACATAAATTATTTATCCTCCGGTTTTTCTTTTTTAACTTAACCAAAGGCTTCCAGCTGCTTATTAGAGCTGCTGATTGAATAAAATAATTGGTTATAATAATCAATTGTATATTATCGCTGTAATTCCTCCTTAAATTGCTAAAAAATCGTAAAAAATATCCCCTGAAAAGAGGTTTTTTCAGGAATATTAAACTGCAAAAATTGCCAAAAATAGCCCCTTGAAATATACGCTTTAAGCTAGCCCAGCAGAATTCCTGGATCGATATCTATTACTTCCGAATATAAATTCCTTTATTTCAAATCCTATTCTCTGTATTTTTCCACCAGAGAAAGCAGTTTATCTTTTTTGATGGGCTTCGTAAAATGATCATCAAAACCCATTCTTTCGGTTTTTTTCATATCTTCTTTTAAGGCATGGGCTGTAAGTGCCACCAGAGGTGTTGAGGGAAAGCCTTTTTTCTTCTCGAGTTCTCTGATTTTTTGAGCTGCCTGATAACCATCCATTTCCGGCATCTGCAGGTCCATTAAAATTAAGTCATACTCGTCCTCCTTAAATTTCTCAACACCCTCTCTCCCGTTCTCTGCCATGGTAAGAACACAATTTTGAGGTTTAAGATGAGCCTGGACGAGCAGTCTGTTTTCTTTTGCGTCTTCTACCAGCAGAATATGCAGCGGTTTTTTCTCCTCTTTCTTTTTCTTACCGACGATTTTATCTCTGTCAGTTTTTTCTTCCTTCCTGCCAGGCTTAACCCTTTCCTCCTCTCTCTTTTTCGAACCGCATTTTTCCTGGACCTCTCTATCAGTTTCGGATGGGCTTTCATCTATCTTTTTATGAACCACTTCACTGATAACCTGTATCAGCTCCTCTTTTCTGAGGGGTTTAGAGATAAATCTATCGATCATCTCTTCCGACAGTGAAGTAAGCTGTTCCCTGCCAGGAGCTGAAGTTAAAAGAATTATTCCCCCAGCAAATTCTCCGGTCTTATCGTCCATCCATTCCAGTACTCCATTGCCATCCATAACCGGCATCATTAAATCCAGCAACAACAGGTCAAACTCTTTTTTGCTGGCTCCCTCTCTTTTTTCAAGATCAGCCAGCAGAGAGATCGCCTCACCACCATTATGGGCGGTGACGACTTCCGCATTTTTCTCCTGCAAAAACTCTTCGAGCACGAGAAGATTGGTTGAATTATCATCCACCGCCAGCACCTTAAGACCGGAAAGATCAATATCTTTGTCGAATTTTTCTGCTCCGGCAACCGGTTTTTCGGCCGGGGAAAACTCTATTGTAAAATAAAAAGTGCTGCCCTCCCCGGGAGTGCTTTCCAGATCGATATTTCCTCCCATCAAATTGACCAGTTTCTTTGAAATTGTAAGACCAAGACCTGTGCCGCCGTATTCTCTGGTATTGGAGGCATCCGCCTGGGTGAATGTGGAAAATATATCCCTCTGCTTCTCGGGCTTAATCCCTATACCAGTATCCCTAACAGAGAAGATTAGTTTCACACTGCTTTCATCTTTCGTCTCCAGGTCCTCAACTTTTATATCTGAATTTTTTGCTATATCTATCTGGAGAACTACCTCTCCCTCCTCTGTAAATTTGACTGCATTGCTGAGCAAATTCACCAGAATTTGCCGCAGCCGCGAGGGATCTCCCATTATCTCTTCAGGGACTTCCGGAGCAATTCGAGACGCCAGATCCAGACCTTTTTCATAAGCTCTGTAAGCCATCATTTCAATAACATCATTTATCAATTTTCTTAAGTTGAATCCGGTTTCTTCCAGTTCTATCTGTTCGCCCTCAATTTTGGATAGATCCAAAACATCGTTAATCAATGCCAGCAGATTATCTCCCGAAGTTTTCAAAATTTGCCGATATTTTTCCTGCTCTTCGCTCAGAACTGTTTCTTCCAGAAGTTCGCTCATGCCGATTATGGAATTCATGGGAGTTCTTATCTCATGACTCATCGTGGCCAGAAATTCAGATTTAGCGCGAGAGGCCTTGAGTGCTTCATCGCGCGCCTGTTCGAGTTCTATATTTTTTCTTTCTATCTCCTGAGTATATTCATTCAGCTTTTGTTCGGCTTCTTTAGCTTCAGTGATATCCTGATACATGGCCAGAATACATTTTTTATTATTAATAATTATTGATTTGGCGGTGACCCTGATATCAATAACCTCACCGAATTTGGTTCGGTGTTCTGTTTCAAAATTTTTGCCTGCCCCACGCAAAATCTCTTTAATTTGATTTTTAATTTTGCAGGTTTCTTTTTCAACCGTGTAATCTTCTACTTTAAGCTCTCCAAACTCCTCGCGAGAATAGCCCAGCTGATCACATACCGCTTCATTAAACTCCAGATGTTTTCTGCTTTCGGGATCAATAACAGCTATGCCGTAGGGCGCCTCTTCAAAAAGAGTTCGATACTTCTGTTCTATCTCCCGTCTTTTCGTGATATCACGGGCTATACCCAGAACGCATTTTTCGCCCAGATAATTAATGGGAACTTTTTTAGTCTGAAACCAGCGCTCAGTACCCTCAAAGTCAGTTATACGTTCCTCCGTTATTTTCTGCTCTTCACCGTCCAGAGCGGCTCTATCATCACGGGAAAAGTCATCTGCTTCTTCATCGGTGGGAGTCAACTCATAATCGGTCTTCCCCACCACTTCCGCCTCCTTCAGACCAAAAAGCTCCTCCAGTTCACTATTGATAAGCTGATAACGGCCATTTTTATCCTTTATAAATATGCAGTCAGGGGCGGCATTTATCACACGCCGAAAGGATTCTTTCTGCTGCTGCAGTTCTTTTTCATATTTTTTTCTTCTGGTAATGTCATAGTTAATGCCCAGCATGTATTTGCCCTGGCTCTTTTCATTGTTCTCATCTTTTCGGTGGATCCCTCCATAAGCCTGCACATATCTTGCCGTACCATCCGGACGCTCAACTCTAAATTCGGCTTTAAACTCCTTTTCTTCTTCCACCGCCTCTTCCAGTCTTTTAACAGCCTCTTCTTTATCCTCAGGATGCAGTCCCTGAACCCAGGTTTTAAATTTATTCTCCACACTATCCTTCTCCATGCCGTACATTTCATACATATAATCATTCCAGTAAAGATCCCTGCTCTCCAGATCCAGCTCCCACACACCTACTCCGGCGCTGTTAGTAGCCAGCTCAAAACGATTATTTAACTTCTTCAATCTACGTTCAGCTCTTTTTCTTCTGGTGATATCCCGGGCTGAGCCCACAATCTGGGTAATTCCACCCTTACTAAATACTGGCGTAAGGGTGGTCCTCCATATTTTCCTGCCGCCGGGCAGTTCAAGTTCTTCTTCGTACTCAATGGCTTCTCCGGTCCTAAGACATTTTCTATAATTATTTTCTATTTTCCCTCCAGTATCATCTCCCAGAACCTGCACCGGAGTTTTTCCTTTGACTTCCTCCGTTTTCATGCCCGTTTGCTCTTCATGGGAACGGTTCAAACGCAAAAATTTGATCTCTTTTTTTCTGTTACCTCGAGCAAAAACATAGCATCCTGAGTATTATTAAAAATAATTTCGTACTGATCCTGCAGGGAAAGATCATCATTCATAAACTATCTCCACCTTATTAAGATGTTCCTCGAATTCTGCGATCAACTCTGCTATACGGTCCTCATTTCGACATTCAGCTGCTTTTTCAATCTCCCGGGCCAGCTCCGTCATCCTGTCAAAGCCATAACTCCCGCCGCTTCCCTTAATTTTATGAGCGAGTTCTTCAATCTCATCAAAATTATCATTTTTCAGCATCTCTTTAAAGTTCCCTATATCTGAGCTGCGATTTTCCATAAACATAGGAATCAAATCTTTTAAATCCTTATCAACGTTTACCACAAACTCACCGGCAGAATCATCTGCCATATAATCACCCCGCAAAAAATTATTGACAAAAATCAGCTGCAAAGACCTTCACGCAGTTCCGGCCGTCATTCTTGGCTGCATATAATGCTTTATCCGCCTTCTCCAACAGCATTTCCGGCTCTCCTTCCCGACAGTAGTTTGATGCTGTCCCTCCTACGCTGACGGTAACATACTCATCGACAGGAGAGTCTTCATGCTCTATTTCTAACTCTCTGATCCCTTTACGAATTCTTTCAGCAACCCTTTTTACCCCCGTAATATCTGTCCTGGGGAGTATCGCTGCAAATTCCTCCCCACCATAACGCGCGACCAGATCTCCCGGTCTATATAATAGCTTCTCCAGCTTTTTAGCAAGTTTCTTAAGACAATCATCACCAGCCTGATGACCATAAAGATCGTTATAATACTTAAAATGGTCTATATCGAGCATTATTAGTCCCATAGAAGAATTCTCACGCCTGGCCCTTTTCCATTCCTCATTCAGCCTCTCATCAAAAAGCCGTCTATTGGCCAGAAAGGTAAGTCCATCCTGAGAGGCCAGCTTTTCCAGCTTCTTGTTGGCTTCTTTTAGCTTGCTGGTTGCCTCTTTCAGCTCTCTTTCGCGGGCATTTCTCTTCTTTATTTCTTTCCGCAATCTCAGGGCGGAAGCAACACGGGCCTTAAGCTCTATTTTGGATATAGGCTTTTTTATATAATCCATGGCTCCTGATTCGAAAGCCTCTCTCAAAGTTTGATCATCCTGTTTTCCTGTAACCATTATTATCGGAATATCCTGCATGGCCGGTTCCATTTTCAGACAGCTGCATATTTCAACTCCATTCATATCGGGCAAAACGACATCCAGCAGAATAAGATCGAGTTCGCCTGCGGCTAAATCTTTTTCCGTAATCTTTATCATAAGCTCTTCGCCATTGGTCACGAACTCGACATTTTCGTAACCGGCCTGGCGAAGGTAATTTTCCAGCAGCAATCTGATCTCGCGGGCATCATCGACGACCAGGATGTTCAAAAAATTCCACTCCTTTCCTTAAACAGCAAAAAGATTTCGCCCAAAACTTTATGTTATCAATAAGTATTTCAAGAGCACCCGAAATAATCCTGCTTAAGCAGCTTTACAATAATGATACTCATTTTATATTTATCTCAAATTTTCACTGCAGGCCTCACAGCCATTACAGCCGCGATATTTATAATTTCCTGGATTGATCACCCGGGAAATACTGGTTTTATCATCCGCCATCATTTCTGCGAATTTTCTGTATCTTTTCTCAAAGCCTTTGGCTGCTCTATGAACTAAAGCGGAGGTGTTTCCTTCTCTGCGACTGCTGCCAACAATAACAAGAACTTTCATCCGAAAATCACCTCTTGAACAATTATTTTATTATCCGGATTTGATGCAAAAATCCTGCCGCCAGGAAATTATTGCGGCAGGATTAAATAAAAATCTATAAAAAATTGTAAAGGGATTAAATTCTTTACTCCCCGGGATATCAGCTCATAAATTCAATCTCTTAAATTATAGTTTGCCTTAAGGCAGATATTCTACAGGGTTTTGTGGTTCTCCTTCTTTGATAATTTCAAAATGAAGATGAGGCCCGGTGCTCACTCCGGTATTTCCTGAAAAACTTATTGTCTCTCCCCTGCTTATCTCCTCACCAGCTCTCACCAGCAGATCCGAGTTATGAGCATAAAGAGTGGTGATCTTATCATTGTGCTCTATGATCACTGTGTAACCATAGCCCTGTTTCCAGCCTGCAAAATCTACCACACCGGCTGCCGCTGCGCTAACTTCTGTGCCTTGAGAGGCTGCTATATCAATGCCGGTGTGAAAGTCGCTCTCTCCGGAAAATGGTTCGCTCCGCGCTCCAAAGCCGGAGGTAATTCTACCCTGAAGAGGCCACTTAAAATCTATTCTTTCCAGCGGAGAAGGTTCATTTCTCCTGCTCTCTCCGGGTATTCTCAAAGTTTGACCTGGATATATAGTATTGCCTCTCATGTTATTAACTGTACTTATGCTATCAATGTCAACCTCATACTTCGCCGAAATATCCGATAAAGTTTCACCAGGTCTAACAGTATGCTTCTGAGAGTTCATCTCTATATTTGTATGATCGCCGAATATTTTTTCTCCACCCCTGCCCAGAGTCAAGCTGCTATCTTCTCGGGAAACAGGAATCTCGATTTCTATTCCGACTTCAAGATGAGTACTTTTGAGGTCATTTAGTATGATGATCTTTTCCTGAGAAACATTTTGTTCAGCTGCCAGGGTGGAAAGAGTGTCACCTCGACTCAATTCGTAAGTCTTAGTATCTAAATCAGATACAAGTTTTTTCGAAAGTTGATCACGAGTTTCCTCACCATATATACCATCAACTCCAGCAGCTGTTTCTTTCTGCAGTTTTTTTACAGCTGATTTTGTGCTTTCTTCATAAACACCGTCAGCTTCAAGATTAAAACCTATCACCTGGAGCGTGTTTTGAAGTTCTTCTACGCGGGGACCTACATCTCCTTCTCTCAAAGTCATACCAGCAGCTGACCAACTTATCACAATCAACAAAATACAGGATAAAACTGCAGAACAGAGCGGTTTACAGTTTTTATGTTTAATTATATTTTTGATTATGACCTTCATCTCTCTTATAAATAACAAAAGTGCGGATTCCCTCCCGAATAATTCTTAATAATAACTTCAAATAAGGTATTATAAATAGTAATCCCAAAATTAATTATAGACCAAAATAAAGATAAAATAAAGGAAACCCGCACTTCATCAGCTTTTTTCACATAAAAATCACAATTAATCAAGCAATCCATTTACCCAGCGGCTGCAGTATAGCCCCCAGATGAAACTCACTTATCAGCTCTGTGTCCTCATTAGCTTCTCCCCTTTTAAGCAGGGGAACGACAAAGTCAAAATCAATCCAGATCCAGTCTTTATTATCAAAATCATTGATGATATCAATCACTTCTCCGATTGAACTAAGACTCTCCAATTCAGAGAACTCTTCAGAGGTTGACTCCTCCTCTTTGAAAGATGTATTTGCCTCCTCATCAAACTCAAAAATATATTTCTCTTTCTTGTAATAATGAGGATCATAATTGGGAGGATCCTCTACTCTTTCAATACCAATCTCCAGCAAAAGTTCACCATTTTCCGATTTGACTTTTCTTATTCTTTCTTCAACGATGCTATTTTTAAGATCCTCTCGAAATTTATACCACTGCCAGCTATCATCAAGCAGTAATCCAGTCGGGGATACTTTGGATGCATCCTCTCCCAGTCCTTTTTCTACTGTCAATCCCGCTTTTATCAGTGGGCCTTCCTCTTTGAAAATATATTTGCCGAAATTGTGGACCGGCCAATCAGTTCCTGGAACCACCCACCAGTGGGTTTTCTTCAAATCAAATCTGCCATGAGTTTTTGGAGAAAGAGTCTTATTTTCTGTATTTACATAATCAGAAAAATTTTTAGCAGTTATCTCAGAAGAATTATATTTGATTGCTTTCATCTCTGTAATACCTCCCGGGTAGTTGTTCTCGACCATGACTCCAGAAAGACCTTCGACCTCATCCCCCAGTTCTCGCTGAAAATCATTGATTACTTTTCTCCCTATTAATACTTTCTATCAAAGTTTAATTAATCCTGCGTTAAAAGCAAAATATTTTAAACTAGCCGGGAAACTTCTCCCGATTCCGGACTTATAATAGACTATTTTATCGGAATTGTCAAATCTCAAGGTAATTTTAAGAGGGGATTCAAATAAAGTATATGGAGTCAGCAGAGTTCCATATCTCTAAAATAATATACCCGGGACAAAAACGTATTTTATATTTGATAAAATACATTATTAAATTGTTTGCAGTAAGATAAAATTTAATCAAAGATATAATCTTCAGTCAGATATCTATCTCCTCCATCAGGAAAAATAGTCAATACCTCAGCATCGGGTTGTTTGTTCTTTATCAGTTCGGCAGCCCGTGCATTGCTGCCGGCGCTGATTCCGGTAAAAATACCCTGTTTGGCCAGTCTTTTAGCAGCAGCTACAGCTTCATCGTCACTTATAGTCATAAATTCATCAATGATATCGAGCTCAAGAATGTCAGGTATTAATCCATCTCCTATGCCCTGCTGAATATGATGACCGGGCTCACACCCCTGCAAAACAGCCGCATTCTCAGGCTCAACTGCTACAATTCTACAATCGGGATATGTTTCTTTTAGTTTTTTTCCTACTCCTGTAATTGTTCCCCCGGTTCCGATACCGCTAACAAAATAATCTGCAGGATCGGACAGATCTTTTATAATTTCTGGCCCCGTCCTTAGCTCATGCACTTCAAGGTTATAAGAGTTGCCGAATTGATTTAACCAGAGGTGATTGGAATGTTTTTCTGCTAGCTGTCTGGCTTTTTTGAGGGAATTGTCAATGGCCTCTTTAATATTTCCACCGGGATCAGTCAGTATCAAATCAGCCCCGTAAGACTTCATGAACTCTCTTCTTTCCTGGCTCATATTTTCCGGCATTATAATTACTACATCAAGTTCTAAAACAGCTCCGACCATGGAAATACCTATACCCTGATTGCCGCTGGAGGCTTCAACCAGAACTGTATTTTTGTCTATTTCTCCGTTTTCGATTCCTTTCCTCACCATCCAGTAAGCAGTCCTTGATTTTATGCTGCCTCCCAGATTCAAAAACTCAAGCTTGCTCATAAAATCATATCCAGGTTCAAACTCAATATTGACCAGAGGCGTATCCCCAATCCCCCGCTCTAAAAGATCAAAATCAAAATTTCTGGCCCGAGCGGAATGAAGACTTTCAGTATCAGGCATTTATCCAATTTCCCCCTCGCTGATCATATTAATTTACTTAAATTTTGTTCTTCTATAAAAAATCACTCCTGCCTATCAGCCAGATCAATCGCTGACATGCATATTATAATCACTTCTGCCGTTACGCCATCTTTTATATGCAAACCATACAATTGCTCCAAAAGTTACCGCCCAAAGGACTCTGGATATATTGCTCTGAAAAAAGAAAGTATAGTCCCCTCCGGACATCATCAGAGCCTGGCGAAAACTCTCCTCGAATAAAGGCGCTACCAGAAAAGCCAGCACCAAAGGTCCGTCCGTTATTTTAAACCAGAAAAAGAAGCAGCCTATTATTCCAGATAATATCATTATTACTACATCGAATGGACGGGTCTGGTAAGCATAAGTACCCATGATCAGTAATACAGTTATGGCCGGCCATAAAAAACGAGCCGGCATTCTGGTAAGCCTGGTATAAACAGGAATCAATAATTTGCCAAATAAAAAGTTGAATGGATTAGCAAAAAGCAGGAGTAAAAACATCACGTATACTGTTTCAGTGTGGTCGACCATCACCCGGGGACCGACCGGAATGCCTTCCATCATCAAAGCCGCCATCAGCATAGCGGCTATCGAACTGCCGGGCACACCGAAGGTCAGCATGGGAATAAAAGTGGCCCCGCAGGTAGCGTTGTTGGCGGCTTCAGCAGCAGCTACACCCTCAAGCGAACCTTTGCCGTACTCTTCATCTTTTGATATCTGACCTACAACGCTGTGCGAAGTATAGGAACTGAGTGTAGCTCCGGGTCCGGGTAAAGCTCCTAGAAAAATCCCCATAAGGGTACCCAGCCCCAGCCCCTTCCAGGCTCCTATTAATTCTTTGAAGGTAAGGCCTTTTTCTTTTTGGAGTTGTTCAGTCTTGCCCTCGCCCAGCTCTTCGACGCTGGTCGGGTCTACAAACACTTTTCTCATATGCCTGATTATTTCCGGAACAGCAAAAAACCCCATCAGAAAAGGTATCAAATCAAACCCGGCTTGAAGCTGGCGAATGCCCATGGTGAAACGAAATGATCCCGTAACTATATCCCGACCTATTACAGCCAGAAAAAAGCCGACAGCCGCGGAAATCATCCCCTTCCCGGGATTATCGGCGGCAAGCAAAACCACCAGAGCCAGCGCCATAATATAAAGTGCGGTAAGTTCGGCCGGACCAAACTTAGGTGCTACCATACCTATAGGAACCACCAAAAATATAAGCGCAATATCGCTGACGCTGTCGCCAAAGATTGAGGAATAAAGAGCCATCTGCAGGGCCTTGCGGGTTTTGCCTTTTTTCGTCAAACCGTAACCATCAGCCACGGTAGCAGCTGCCCCTGAAGTTCCGGGTGTGGCAAAACTGATTGCAGTTATTGAACCACCATAGGTCCCGCCTTTATAGGTGCCTATGAGAAGACCCATGGCCTGATGAAAAGGAATGACCAGCGTGAGAGGTAATGCTATGGCTATGGGAAGGGTATGAGCCAGACCGGGGATAGCACCAAAAGAAATTCCTATTACAACACCGAGAAGTATGAATAAAAAAGTGTCAAGTGAAATTACCAGTCCGATAGCCGCCATCAAAGCGTCCGGATCAAAAAAGGTCATTTACTCGCTCCTCCTCTTATATCTTATGTACATAACTTATCATTCCTATTTTCGTCAATAAATCAATTTTAAATTCTTCAGGTAAGATAAGTTCAATATTTCATTTATGATTTAAAATAATAAATTAGGGGGGAAATAAATGTCCAAAAACACTACAAAAAGACCATATAAAAGCGCTGTTATACTTGCCGAAATTACTAAAGACAGCAACAAACGCTGCGAGAGCTTAACGTCTCTATCCCTTCTGCTGCTGTCCAAATATTCAATTAAAAACCAGAGGGCAGTGAGTGTCAATGAGGTAGCTACTACCATACCAATGTGCAAAACTCCCATGTAATAAATATACATCAAAAAACCTACAGCTATTACCGAGAAAAAAGTGAAATCTCGATCAAGATTCACGTCTTCTTCTCTGCTGCGAAATAGATCCTTGGTGAAAATTATTATTCCGCCTATAATAAATAACAGCTGAGATAAACGAGGCATAAGAAGCTCTTCAAACAAAAGCTGCATCTGAAAAGAGTACAAAAAAGTGCTCAGACCAAAGATTGTAAGTGCTATTCCTACAATTCCTTTGATTGACAGCATGCCTGCACTCATATATGTTCACACCTCAGTTTAAATTGAAGCCCGGGATAATCAACCACAACTGATATCCCGGGCCTGAATTTTTATTCAAATTAAGTCATCAAACGAGCTAAAATAATCACCTTTTATCAGTGGACGGGTTTTTACTCAGCTTAATTCTGTTCCTCAAGCCAGGCTTCGTAATCGGGAAGTACATCTTCAACTAGCTCATCAAAATATGACTCTGTCTCTTCAATCGTATGCGGCACAGCCACTACACCCATTTCATCCATATCTTCCTGAAAGTCCTCGCTTTCGATAACTTCGCGGATAGCAGCATTCAGCGCTTCTCTCACATCCTCATCTATGCCTTCTGGAGCCAGAGCCGAAAGCGAATGAGGCTCTGCGTAATCTACTCCTACATCTCTCATATGAGGGACTTCAGGAATGGCATCGACAGTTTCTGCCATCTCCGAGGTGTGTACAAGGATTTCAAGTTCATCATCTTCATAAAGCGGGAGGGCTGCAGCCAGAGAAAGATGTCCTGCCTGCACATGTCCGCCGGCGAGATTGGCCTGTACATCTGCTCCGCCACCCAGATTTACATAGCTATAATCCAGCTCATCGGATGGCAGCAGCATCTCGAAGGCATAATGCATGGGATGATTCATCGCCTGACCACCCACAACTGTTTGACCGGGATTTTCTTCTATATGTTCCACCAGCTCATCATAGCTGGCAAAGGGCTGTTCGACAAGAGCGGCAAAGACAAAAGTTGGACTACCCATGGTGGCTACAGGATCGAAGTCTTCAAAATCATAGCCGACGTCCCTGGTTGCTGGATCGAAAAGCTGTGCAGGAGGATGAGCCCAAAAAACTATGTTTTCCTCCGGATCGGAATCGGCTACATGATAACCTGCCTCGGTAGCGTCACCGCCGGGCATATTCGTTACATCAACTTCAATTCCCAGCTCCGTGAGTCCTTCCGCCATATGACGGGCGGTGATATCATGAGAACCGCCAGCATCATAACCTACTATGAAATCAAAACTTTCCCCTTCAATCTCAGCCCAGGGTTCCTCAGCAGCAGCTTCATGACCTGTCAACAGCATTCCAGCAGCCAGAACAAGCACCAGCAGAGCAAAAGCGCATCTTTTTACCATATTAATGCCTCCTCTTTTAGGATTTTGAAAAATATTCAAACGAACAATTTTAAACTCTTTGAGTTGAAATAGTGAGCTAATTTCAAAAATATTCCTTTTTAAATACTATCATATATTTTTTATATTATCAAGCTAAATTATAATAATATTAAAGAATAATCGTGGTTAACTTCGTGTTTTTATTATCAAAGTTAAGTTTCTTTACAATGTTTTATTGTCATTAAAAACTTCTGCAACCATTGTAATATAATTATGATCATAATAACAGTTATTCAGGGCTTAGATACCTGTATACATATATATTTTCATTTTGAAATTTTTTTACATGATTATCAGCAGGAATGGCGACGGCAGTCAGGAAATAATATAATCACACTGGATTATATCAGGGAGGTAAAATAAGTGAAAATCGCAGCTGTGCAGCCAGAATTAGATCCGGCTATGAACAAGAGTGAAAGAATAGAAAAAATCGGTGAGCTTATCGAAGAAGTGGAAAATTATGATCTTATAATTTTACCCGAACTCTGGAACGTGGGATTTTTCTCATTTGATGAATACGATGAAAAATCAGAAACACTGGAAGGTAAAACAGTTAAGAGTATGTCTGTCAGGGCTCAAGAACTCGAATGTCATCTGCTTATGGGGAGTTTTGTAGAAGCAGATGAGGAAAATGAATTATACAATACATCTGTTCTTCTAGATGATAAAGGAAATGTTATGACAACGTATCGGAAAATACATCTTTTCGGTTACGAATCGCGCGAAACGGACATTTTATCTCCCGGCAAAGAAATAAATGTTGAAGATATCGGGGCCAATAAAGTAGCCCTCAGCACCTGTTATGACTTGAGGTTTCCCGAGCTGTACAGAATTCAGCTTGAGCGGGGGGCTGAATATATGCTGGTCGTATCAGCCTGGCCCAGGGAGCGGGTTGACCACTGGCAGCTGCTCTGCCGAACTCGCGCCCTGGAAAATCAGTCCTATTTAATTGCGGCCAACTGCGCAGGCCGCAGCGGCGGCGTAGAAATGGCCGGAAATAGCCTCATTATAAGCCCCCGGGGAAAAATACTATCGAAAGCCGGCCGGGGCGAGGAAATCATCAAGGCTGAATGTCCTCGAGATGAGGTTATAGACTTTAGAGATAATTTTCCGGCCGTCACTGACAGAGTGTATACCTGTGAAAATCAAAAACAGTGAATTCACACATAAATCTATCTGGAGCTTCTCTATATCAGCTGGTCTTAAGTAATCCTGAGTATACAGTGCATATATGAAAATTTAACCAGCTGTTTCGGAGAAAAATCATCTGTTTCTTATCTGTCTTTAATGACATAGGTTCCAGAGATGATATCGTGAAGTCCTCGTTTTTTGCCGTGAAAAGCCACCATTATGAATCCTATCATCAATAAAAAACCACTGAGAATATATCCTATGTAGCGTAAAACTCCTCTGCCAAAGGTTATCGCCCCACCACTTTTGGTTATTATTCTTATATTCATGATTCTTTTGCCCGGGCTTTGACCATGCCAGTTGACCCAGAAGAGAATTATAATAATGGGCAGTCCCAGAGTAGAAAATAATTGTCCTGCAAAGGGATCAACGGTCACTAAAAAAGTGCTTATTAAATAAACCGGTCCTCCCAGCACCACCCCATCTATGAGGTATGCTGCCAGCCTGATCCAAAAACCTGCATAAGCAGGTTCCGAGCTTTTTTCCTCTCTATCATAAGCAAACTCTGTTTCTGCATAATCAAAATCTTCATCATGGTCAAAGTTCGGTTCATTTTCAGCCATGGCCGCTTCAGCTCCGCACTCGTGACAAAACCGGGCTTCATCTTTTAGCTCTGCTCCGCATTCCTGACAGTACATTGAAAAATTACCTCCCAGCTGATTCTTTGACTATCTAATCAGATTTCAAAATCATGTTAAGAAGGAGTTGACAAATTTGAAAGAAATACTGGGCTTTCGAAATAAATTATCACTCATTTTTATTGCATTGGTGGTAATAATCGTACTTTATTCCGGTCAGACCTCAGGAGAAGGATCACCACTTCCAGCAGAAGAATGGAGAATTAGCATCAGAGATTTTGAGTTTACCGCCCTGGCTTCCACAGGCAAGGGAGAAGTTTATGCCGGAAGCACCGAGAATTATATCAGAAAATTAAATGATAATGGTGATCTTATCTGGATTTACACAGAAGCTGAGGGAGTTATATCCTCGCTGGCCGCAGATGAAGATGGTAATATCATAAGCGGCAGCAGCGCCGGCATCGCTCGGAAGCTGAACACCAGCGGAGAAAAACTCTGGAGTTACGATCTGCACTGGTCCGCTATTGAGACCGTGTCCGCAGACCGGGAAGGAAACTTTTACACCGGCAGCCGGGATAACGCGGTCAGAAAATTAAACGCTGATGGTCACAGACTCTGGTCATCTCATCTTCATACCTCCACTGTACAGGCTCTCGTCACAGCCGAGCCCGATAAGATTTTCAGCGGCAGCAATGATAGGACCCTGAGAAAGATCGATGGAGACGGTAAAGAGGTCTGGAAGTATGATGTTTACTGGGGGAGTTTAAAAGCTGCTGCAGCCGATGATCAGGGCAATGTTTTCACCGGCAGCCGGGATAATCTGGTCAGAAAAATCGATTCAGAAGGGACCAGACAGTGGAGTTTCGACGGCCATAGATCTACCATCAAAACTTTAGCAGTGGATAAAGAGGGCTTTATATATTCCGGAGATTCTAACGGTAAAATATTCAAACTCTCTCCCCGGGGCGAAAAAATCTGGTCTTTTGAGCCCCACAGCTCCGCTGTCAACGATATTGTTGTAGATGAAAATAAAAATATATTCACGGCCGGCCAGGATGGGGTGCTAATAAAATTTTCTCAGTGATTTACTGCCGGCCTGTGAGTTATTTTATGGATCTTCTTGTCATCAGTTGGTAAATTGGTGTGTCAAATAATTGCGCTCCCTTGGCAAAAGCCTGTCCCTGAGCACAGGCTCAGGCCGGCACATCCTGAGCCTGGTGATCTTATGCATTACCTATCAACTGACAGAAAGAAGATCCTATTTTATTACCTTAATTTTTCCACCAGCGCCCATCATCCAGGTGATCCATATCGGGCTTATGATCAATTTTGCAGTCTACAACCGCCGGTTTCCCCTTTTTATTGGCTTCCATAGCCGATTTCAAAGCCGGTCTGAGCTCATCCGGATCTTTGACCGAAATGCCATGACAGCCAAAGCTTTCAGCTGTTTGGGCCAGATCAGGCTGAGCCTGGAAGGATGTTGAAACCGTGGGAAACCCGGCTTTCTGCTGCTTGGCCCTTATCCAGCCCAGGCCTTTGTTATTCAAAACAAGCCAGGTGCAGCCAGCTTCATACTGGACTGCAGTGGCCATTTCCTGCATATACATTTGAAAAGCTCCATCTCCGGTTATACAGAGAACAGGTCTTTCCGGCCTGGCCAGATGGGCAGCTATTGCTCCTGTAACCCCCATGCCCATACAGGTTTGTTCTGCTACCGGTATACATCCCAGTATGCTCTGAACTCGAAAGTAAGGGTAAAAATAAGACCAGATATCCTGACTGCCGTTCTCGTTGACAAGAATAGCCTCAGGTCCAAAAATCTCATCAGCAGTCTTCACTACCTCCCGGGCCAGAAGCGGATAACTCAGCTCGGAAGTTTCCTCTTTCACCTGAACTGCGAACTTTTCTTTTGCCATTGAAACCTCTTCTGCTATTTCAGCTTTTTTCTCCTGCAGTCTTTCCATCATCTGAAGATTTTCATTCTGCAGCCGCTGATGCTCATCTAAAAGCTGAGACAGCACCTCCTTAACGTCTCCAGCCAGATGTATGTCCGGCCTCCAGCTGCGGCCCTGCGACTCGGGCTCGATATCAAGCTGAATATATCTGGCATCTTCGGGAAAATGTTCCCAGTGCCCAGTCTGAAAAGCTTCGTTGCTGCTGCCAATAGTAATCAGCAGATCAGCCTTCTCGTAATATTTACGGGCAGGTTTGGTCCGATATCTGCCAGAGACCCCCAGAGCAAGTTCATGATCTTCAGAAATTAATCCCCTTCCACCGGGAGTGGTCAAAAAGGGAAGACCATAAGATTCTACAAAATCCTTTCCCTGCTCAAATGCCCGGGCAAGAACTGCCCCATTGCCGAAAATAGCAACGGGTTTTTCCGCCTTTACGAGGGTCAGGGCTGCCTGGCGAACATCATCTCTGGCCGCCGCCGGCCTGGCCTCTGTTACCCGGGTTTGATTTTCCACCAGCTCCTGATCGAGATTCCAGTTCTCCGGTTGGCCTTTGAAAGGTCCTGAACCCATAATATCGTCAGGTAGATCGAGATAAACCGGGCCCGGGACGCCGCTCAACGCTTTTGTAAAAGCTCTTCTCAAATACCAGGGAAGAAGTTCTGCCTCCTTCACCTGAGCACTCCATTTACTCACCGGTTCCATCATCTTGACCTGATCGCACTCCTGAAATTCTCCTCGACCGTGAGTAGCTACAGGAGCCGAATGACATAGAGCCACTATCGGTGTGCAGCCCGACAGAGCCTCAAGCATTCCCGGTGTCAAATTAGCAGTGCCGGGTCCGGCCGAAGCCGAAATAACGCCTGCTTTGCCGGTCAAACGGCTGTATGCCATCGCCATGAAAGGAGCCGAACTCTCGTGCCGAAGATTTATCGCCTGTAATCCGGCCTGATCCGCCAGCATATTGACATAACTATCTCCCAGACCGAAAACAGTATCAACTTCCTGTACTTTAAGAAGTTCTATTAGAAGCTCCCACGGGTCCATATCATAATCCTCCTCTAGAAGATAATCGTAATTTACAGCTTTTTTATCTTCATTCCTGGACCGAGAAAATTCTAAAGTGAAAATTTAATTAAAAACTATCACCTTCGGGAGGAACTATGCACATAAATTCAAATTCTTCTTTTCCTCTATTTTCAAAATTGTGAGTTAGTCCGGCCGGCACAAACACATAATCATCCCGGCTTAATTCATGAGTGTCACTTTCTGTAACTACAGCTCCTTCCCCGGCCAGAATATAAACCCAGTGAGGCCAATCATGAGAATGCTGAAAAGTTTGACCGCCCTCTCCCAGGGTGAAAACTCGCATGACATGACTGTCCCAGTGGTCCTCCGGTGAAAATACAATTCTTTTTTTGGTATTGAGCGCGTGATCCTCATCTACCTGACCTGCTTCCAGCTCTTTTCTGTCACCTACCACGATATCCATGTTTTTGCCTCCTTTTTATTATCAGCCCCGTTAAATATTTGAAAACTCTCTCCTTATATCAATCATTCAGGAAAAATGCCAGCTCACCTTCATCAATTCCGATCAGATCAGAAACCGGACCACATTTGGCTTTGAGAAGATGAAAAATCTCTTCGTCTTCCTCGTAAAGACCTTCCAGATTACCCATACCTTTGGCCAGACGGAGATCTGCTTTTCGATAATAATCCTGAAATTCTTCACTCGTGTAATCCAGCATGGTGCCGGATGTCGGCGAACCGCTGGAAATGACCCGGGCATAATTATCGATATTCAGCATATCTGCCTCTTTCATGGTTATATCATTGATAGCCGGTCTATCTCTGACAGCATATGTTATATCAACTATCTCCTGAAGCTCCTCCAGCAGAAGCTCATCGAATACAGCCTCACCGGCATTATCGGCCAGAATGAGAATATTTTCAGCCTTTTTGAGTTTTTTCTTAAATAACCCGTAGTCACTGCGTACAAATACTCCTTTTGAAATCTCTCCCAGATTGCTTTCTATATCAACCTCCAGCCCTACACCTGCATCAATTGAGTTACCGATCGCTGATATGAGCAGAGCAGAAAATAAAGGATCCTCGGCCTGAGCGATAATTTTTTTAAATTCAGGCAGCAGCGATCTGGAAGTCTCGATATTTTTTCTTTTGTAATCAGCATAAGGATCGCTGACACCGGTTTTTTCCTCGATAACATCATGCATCTCGATAACTACTTCCAGCGTCTTGCTTTCCTCACCAATTTCCGGAACCATTTCGGCATAAGTGTCGATTATCTCCCGAATAATTTCCCTGTCATCCGAAGCCAGCTGAGCTGATTCCAGAGTCTGATTGAATAGACAGGGAAAGCATTCCAGCTGTATATTCATGTTGTTTGAATTACCTCCCCTGCAGTTCGGGTACGATAGTTTCAAAAAACTCCAGTAAAATTTGATAGGATGCCTGCCGGGTCAAAACATCATTTTCAGCTACCCTGGCAGCCGTATCTCTATCCATAAACAATAATTCAGAGATCACTTTTTCCATACTTGAAGATAGACCTAGATCTACTCGAGCTGCGGATAGCAGCGAGGATAATGAAGCTTTAGTCAAATGCTCGGGCCTATCTTCTTTCCCGGGAAAATTTATATTTTCAATTTTCTCATCCAATTCATAGCCGAATTTTGGCCCCGCCCTAATCAGGGCTGTTTCCAGCAAAGAAACAAATTCCGAATCGGGCATGGGTTCTTCAAAACCGAACTCATTATCGTAACCAGCCTGGATTAGTCCAAGACCATTGATGAAGCGGATGCCCTCCAGAGCCCAGCTTTCTTCCCCTGCAAAAGAATAATCTTCCCAATCCAGATAAGCTCCCCGTGAGATCAGTTCACTTTGAAGCCGAGCTATTTTGTCCTCATCGACGGCCATCTCGCGAAAATTTAAATCGCCCGAAAGAGAAATATCTCCGGCGACCCCGGCAGCTTCCCCAGAAACCATGCCCACCGGAATAACCCGGGCAGAACCGTGAGCCTGTGAACCATAACTGGCAGACTTGCCAACAACCAGCAGCCCATCTATCTCTTCGGGAACTAAAGCCTGAAAGGGAATGCTGTATTGAGCGGGGTTAAAAAGCACCAGATTGGGAGCTTCAGGAGAAGTCCTCTGTATATCCACTGGATAGGACCCCATACCTATCATGTCGTCAAAAACCCGATGTTCTCTGGCATCATTTATATCGAGTCGCTCTATTCCCTCAATCTGACGGTCCTGACGAATGTAAAGCTCTTCGGCAATTCCAGCTAGCTCAACCTCTGAAAAACCGGGTACATTCTCTCTGATATGCTCGACCAAATATTCCAGCTCACGAAAGGCTTTTAACCTGCCCTCTGCCCGTGACTCCTGACAGAAAGGATCAACATCAGGTATCTGCAGAGCATTTATCAAAACCCTGTCGCCGCTTTGTCGGCCCACATTAAGACCGCGGACCCTGATGTCGGGATGGCGGTTTTCGTAGGTCTGCATCTCATCCCAGAATCCCCAGAGCGATCTGTGATCTCCACCGGTATGAGGATCGCCATCGGCTCGCAGATGTTCAAGAGCTTCATGCCAGTTTACATTATCAAGCTGAAATACCAGGGTTGCAGCCTGGAAATTATCGGAAAGTCCAATATCTTCCATACCCCGGATGTAAGGGACGCCAGCCTGTGCTGCCAGCCGGGCCCCCTGGCTGGCATCGATAAATCTCTCAGCGGCATAATAATTCCTCTCTCCATCTCTTTTGTTCTCTGTAATTATGCCCACAATCCGTCCATCTTCTAACACAGGTTCCTGAAGCTCTTCCTGGTTTATCCAGCTGAGCTTTTCTTCCTCCCGAATCATCCTTCTAAAAACCCTGAGAGCGGTGGAAGTATTGAAAGATATCCCCTCCAGCTGGTGATAAAATTCTGCGAATAGCCCCTGTGTAAGCAGATCGCCTTCGGGGTTAAAATTCATATCTATAGTATTTAAACCTCCCTGGACCATCAAGCCCCCCGGCTGACGTCGTTCACCAATCAACAGTGTTTCCCGGCCGCTGCGGGCGCTGGCCACTGCAGCCGCTATTCCTTCCGGATCCAGGCCCAGTACAATGATTTCATGCTTTTCATCGAATTCAGCCGCTTCAAAATCAGCTTCTCCAGCTTTGACTGTATTACCGTTAAAAATATCCCCCTCTAAAAGTGCCGGTCCTGCTGCTATAATGATCGATACAACCCCCAGCAGTGCAAAAAGCAATAACATTTGATTAGGGTTTGGAAATTTCTTTTCCTTAAACAAATACAATCACCTCGAAAAAATTAGTGAGTCCCTTTATAATATTTCTCCTCAATTCAACAGAGTATCTTTCAAACTAACAAATAAATTCTACAACAGCCAGCAAATCTCCTTCTTTTAAGTTTACCAGGGACGGCTCAAAAATTAGCCGACAATCATTACAACACTGTTAAATGATTACTTAAAAATTTGCTGGTAATTCAGTTATATTTTTATTGGATAGCTTTCTGGAGTCGAAATTATAAAATTATTTTTCCAAGGAACTCGACAGGAGGGATTTAATTTGAAAGCTGGAATAGTGGGCTTGGGTAAAATGGGGAAAAATCTGGCCCTGAATATGATGGATAACGGACATGATGTTGTAGCCTATAATCGAACTCCGAAGAAAGTAAAAAACATTGAGGAGAAAGGAGCAGAGGGTGCTTACAGCCTGGAAGGGCTGGTAGAAAAGCTCTCGCCTCCCCGGGTTATCTGGGTGATGGTCCCCGCCGGAGACCCTGTACATGATATAATTACCCGGCTGTCTTCTCTGCTGAAAACAGGAGATGTGATAGTCGATGGTGGAAATTCTCATTTTAAGAAAACCCTGGAGAGAGATCAGATGCTGGGGGATAAAGGTATTGAGCTGGTCGATGCCGGAACATCCGGTGGGGTAACAGGAGCACGACATGGAGCCTGCATGATGGTAGGAGCATCGGAAGATATCTATGAGTACCTGGAACCACTTATTGATGATATCACCGTGGAGGATGGCTGTATTCACACCGGTACAACCGGCAGCGGTCATTTTGTCAAAATGGTCCACAATGGCATCGAATACGGAATGCTGGAGGCTATAGGTGAAGGTTTTGAAGTTCTGGAGGCCAGCGACTTCGATCTGAATTTTGAAGATATAGCCAGGGTCTGGAATAACGGATCAGTGATCGAAAGCTGGCTGATAGAATTGACCAAAAATGTCTTCGAGGACAGAGGAAATCTTGAAGATATCAAACCTGTCATAGACTCTTCCGGCGAGGGCAAATGGACAGTGGAAGAAGCAATAGATTTGGGGCTCTCAGTGCCCGTGCTGGCTGAGGCTCTTATGGTAAGATATAGCACCCAGCAGGATGAAAACTTTGGCGCAAAACTGATAGCAGCTCTCAGAAATCAATTTGGAGGGCATGACGTTGAAAACAAATAAGACACCCGAAAATTTACAGCTAGTTATTTTTGGGGGGACCGGAAATTTAAGCAGGAGCAAATTGTTCCCCAGTCTTTACAGCCTTTTCAGACGGGGTAAACTACCCGAGAATCTGACCCTGCTCGGTCTGGGCAGAAGGTACAGCAATGAATCCGAATATTTGAACGCTCTCTCCCGGAAAGCTAAAAATGTACTGAGCAATTACAGCAAAGAAATCTGGCAGGAATTCAGCCGAGATATTAGCTATCAACGCTTTGATTTTCGCAGCCAGGATTGCTATCGAAATCTGAGAAAAAAGCTTAAAAAAGCTGACGATTCTTCAGCTTCTCTGACCTCAAATCTAATTTTTTATCTGGCAGCTGCTCCCCAGCATTTCGGAACCATCACCGAGTTTCTGGCTAAATACGGACTACTAAAGTCGGAAGAGGAAAGCTGGCCCAGGGTGGTATTTGAAAAACCCTTCGGATATGATCTCGATTCCGCCGTAAGATATAATAATCAGGTCAGAAATTTTGTGCCTGAAGAAAATATTTACAGGATTGATCATTACCTGGGTAAACAGATGATTCAAAACATCTTTGTCATCCGCTTCGCCAATGCTCTTTTTGAACCTGTATGGAATCGGAATCATATCGATAATATTCAAATAATCTCAACAGAAAAAAGTGGAGTTAAAAAACGGGGCAGATATTATGATGAAGCGGGAGCAATGCGCGACATGATGCAGAGTCATCTGCTGCAGATGCTGGCTATGGTGACCATGGAGCCGCCGGTTGATATGACGCCTGAATGCATAAGAAGAGAAAAAATTAAAATTTTTAAATCTCTAGCTTCACCTAATCCTGAAAATATAGAAAATGAACTCGTTCTTGGACAGTATGTTTCTGGCAGCATCGAAGAAAAATCCGTTCAATCATATCAAGATGAACCCGATATAAGAAAAGATTCCCTTACCGAAACTTTTGCAGCTCTCAAACTTCAAATCGACAGTCTCAGATGGCAGGATGTGCCATTTTATCTCAAGACAGGAAAAAGGCTGGGGGAGAAGAGAGCAGAGATAATAGTAGAGTTTGAACCTTCTTTTCATCCCGCTCTGGAAAAAAATCTGAATCCGGACAATTCCAATATTCTGAGAATGACCGTCCAGCCCAAAGAAGGAGTTTCTCTGCAGTTCAACGCAAAAAAACCCGGGAAAAAGCATAAGACAGTTCCGGTAAATATGGATTTTTGCCAGAACTGCAAAAAGAATTTCAATTCACCTGCGGCCTACGAAGAGATTTTTACCGGGCTTTTCCGCGGTGATCAAAGCCTTTTCACCCACTGGCAGGAAATCAAGCACTCCTGGCAGTTCATAGACAGCGTGAAAAAATCAGCAGAACAAGCAGATATCCCGATTATCAGTTATGACGCAGGCACCAGAGGACCGATTGAGGCTGATAGGCTTCTTGAAAAAGATGGAAGAGTATGGTGGGATGAGGTGAAAAGTTATGAAAATATATGATATTTCGATGACTATAGATTCAAAAATGCCGGTTTACAAAGGGAGAAAAAATAAAAAACCTGAGTTCAAAACTATCAGCGATCACAAAAGCGATACCGTCCATGAAAGTGAAATAACACTCAATATTCATACCGGCACCCATGTAGATACACCTCTGCATATGCTTCCCGGCGGAGCTGACACAACACAGCTGGAAGAAGAGTTCATTTTTTCCTGCCAGGTGGTGGATTTGACCAACGTAAAAAAAAAGATAACTGCCGACGATCTAAAATTTCACAAAGTGAAAAATTCCGAGTTTATACTTTTTAAAACCAGAAATTCCAGGCCGGGTTATCTGAAGAAAAACCCCAAAAATTTCGTATATGTCGCGGAGGGTGCAGCTCTAAAACTGAGCGAGATCAATCCTGAAGGCGTGGGAATTGATGCGCTGGGAATCGAAAGAAATCAGCCGAATCATCCCACTCATCGGCTTTTATTACAGAATAGTATTATTATTTTGGAGGGGCTTAGGCTGAATAATATTCCAGCCGGGAGCTACCGACTGATTCTTGCCCCCTTGAAACTCAATAATCTGGAAGGGGCTCCGGCCAGAGCTTTATTAATGACAGAAGAATAATCTTAATTCAGCAGAAAAATTTGGTATTTAAAAAGCCCGACCGCGGGAAATGACTTCCTGAGGCCGGGCTTTTCATCATCAAATTCTTTTAGACAGAATTTTACTCCTCAAAATATGCTTCTGTGGCTCTCAACTGTTCTCTCGGATGATGAATTAAACCACTAACATCTTCATCTACTGCATTTATTTGAACTTCGCTGTGCAGGAATATCCAGGGAGCATTTTCCCAGATTTTCTCGATGGATTCAGCATAAAGCTCTTCTCTGTGTTCTGTATCAGTACTAACCCGGGCTTCATCCAGCAGATCATCCACCTCAGGATAATCTGCATAGGCTCTGTTGTTTCCGTAGGGCACCCATTCATCCGAGTGCAGGAGTGCATAAAGTCCATAATCAGCATCGCCCGTGACAGTACCCCAGCCGAGCATGAAAAGTTCGTGTTCTGATTCTTCCGGGGGCACATCCATAAATTCCAGATAAGTAGCCCATTCGAGAGTTTGAAGTTCTATATCAATTCCCACATCTGCCAGCTGGCTCTCTACAGCCTGAGCTATAGTCTCATCCATCATGTATCTTCCTACAGGATGATGAAAAGTCGCTTCAAAACCATCTTCGTAACCGGCTTCAGCCAGCAGATCCTGGGCCTTTTCCGGATCGTATTCATAAACTTCCTGTCCGGAATGACCAAATATGTCCGGGGAAATTGGAGCGTCAGAAGGATGGCCTGCTCCTTCCATCACCTGCTCCACTATAGCCTCGCTGTCGACAGCATAATTCAAGGCTCTTCTAACTCTGGAATCATCCAGAGGTTCTTTCTGATGGTTCATGCCGATGTAAATAGTTCTAAGGCTGGACTGCTGAACTAGATCGACACCCTCTACTCCTTCCAGCCTTTCCATCTCGTGAGGGGGAACGAACATTGTAGCATCAACTTCCCCGGTTTCTACCTGAACAACCCGGGTGGAATCCTCGGGGACTATGTGAAATTTTAAGGCATCCAGATAGGCGTTATCGCCCCAGTAATCCTCATTTTTCTCCAGAACCACCTCTTCTCCCCTCGTCCATTCAACAAATTCGAAGGGGCCGGTGCCTACAGGGTTGACGCTTAACTCCTCCCCGTACTCTTCAGCAGCTCTGGGGCTGACCATGCTCAAAAATTCATGAGATAAATGCGCCATCAGTGGAGCAAAAGGCTCTTCAGTCTCCAACCTCACTGTATAATCATCGATCACCTCAATACTTTCGACCTCATCGATCAGAAAAGAAAAGGGAGCTTCTTCTTCCAGAATCCGCTCTAAATTGAATTTTACCGCCTCAGCATCAAAATAAGCTCCATCATGAAATTCAATGCCCTCTCTCAGATGAATATCATACTGAAGTCCATCATCTGAAACTTCGTATCCTTCAGCTAGTTCAGGAACTATTTCGCCCTCGGGGGTCATATCAAAAAGGCCCTCAAGAGCATGCAGCATCACGGTGGCTGCGGGTGAGGAATTTGCCTCAGCTGGATCGAGAGATTCCGGATCAGCTCCTATTGAGATATCCAGATCTCCGCCTTCCTGTGCCTGTACTGCACCTGCCAGCGGCATAACCAAAACCACTGCAGCTGCCAGGGCCAAAATCAAAATTTTTCTGCTCATAAAATAATATCACTCCTTTTTAAGTTTTATGCTTCAATTTCTAAAATTCAATATTTATGAATATTTTCCTTCCTTTACATGATAATTTTTATTGGATCTTCCTATATTCAGTTGGCAAATAGGTGTGTCAAAAACTTATTTAGATATTAACAAGAAGGCCATTTATATTGTTTTCAAAAAATTTTAATCAAATTCACCCCCTGCCCTGCCTGAGAACAGAGGGTGAACAGAAAAAAGACAATCTACTCAAGTTCTACATCATTGAGATAGGGTCGGCCGTTTTCGGATACAATTAATCCGCTGACATTATCACGATGGGCAAGATACTGATAATTGCTCCAAAGGGGTACGATTCCTTTGTCTTCCCAGACTTTTTCCGAAACTTCTCCCCATATCTCAGCGCCTCTTTCTTCATCTGGCTCAACACCGGCTTCAGCGATCAAATCATCAGCCCGGGTTGGTGTCCAGGGGGCGTAATCGCCGCCCTCTGTCAGGTTCTGCGGCCAGATTCCACCCGGATCAAGCCAGGTCCAGTTGTTGAGAATCACTTCAAAATCTCCCTGTTCCTGCATATCGTCTATATAAGCTTTTTCATATTCTCTCAAACTCACATCCATGCCAACTTCTTCCAGCTGAGCCTGCATGATCGGTCCTGACCTTCTCTCAACCGGATGTTCAGAATCGACCATCATCTCAAATTCCAGGCGTTCACCATCTTTGGTCATATAACCGTCTTCATCTTCTTCCCAGCCAGCCTCCTCGAGCAGTTCTGTGGCCAGCTCTGGATTATGATGATGATCCTGGCTCAGCATTTCTTCTGTGGGTTCATGATGGCGCATCATAGCCGGGCCAACAATACTGAAGACGGGTTCGATGACTTCATCCAAGCCCATTTCCAGCTCTTCTCGATCAACTGCATATGCCAGCGCCGCCCTCACGCTGTAATCATCGAAGGGCTCGACGGTGTGATTGATGTCGAGATAGGCTACAGTTTCTTCCAGATATTCAATTACTTCAATCTCAGGCGCCTCTTCCAGCAGAGGAAGCATTTCAACCGGTACATCTTCGATAATATCGACGCCACCGGCCTGAAGTTCTTCCACCCTGGTGAAATCTTCAGGTATGAAACGAACTCTGTATTCGCTAAAATTGAAGGCCTCATTATTTTCCGCGAAAGGCAGGCTATCCTGATAATCATCAAATCTGGTCATGTCTATATGAGAACCTTCCACCCATTCCTCGAATTTGAAAGGACCGCTGCCTATCGGTTCTCTGTCGAAATCATCAGCTCCCATCTCTTCAGCAGCTTCGACATCGACCGGACCATCGTAACTGGTCTGCATATTTACATATATGCCGGGGGAAGGTTCTTCCAGCTCGAGTACAACGGTATTACCATCGACATGCTTTTCTGCCAGCGGATCCCAGTCAAAGGCATAGGGGCTTTTTTCTATCCTGCGGGCAAGAGAATCGGCGAAAGCTTCGGCAGTGAGATTTCTGCCGCTGTGAAACTGCCATTCAGGATCGAGAGTTACCTCAATATAACTCAAATCATCAGCGGGCTCGACCTCTGCAGCTCCATGCGGCAGAACTTCATCATTTTCCAATCCCATGCTCATAGGTGCGGCAAATAGCATATCATGGACAAAATTGTAAATGGTTACAGTCTGCTGGGGGTCCAGATTGCCGGGTTCTCCGGGAATACCAACTACCAGCCTGTCATCATCTGCTGCAGCCTCTTCGACGGGCAGCAGAACAACACCCAGTCCGATTACAATAACGAGAACTGCCAGCAGCATCATCCTCTTTTTTCCGGGTGTATAAAACAAATTATTACCTCCTTTTTTACTCATAAAATGTTCAGCTCCTTATACTTCTGCACAGCTCAGTCAAATTTTTGCTCTTTATCTGTCCTCTTATTTTCTTTTTATCCCCTCCCTCTTCTATTCAGTCAGGTATGTTGGGATCAAGAATATCTCTCAGACCAACTCCCATCAGGTTAAAACCAAGTACAGTCCAAACCAGTGCCAGGCCGGGAAAGATAGACTGCCAGGGAGCAACTCTGATAAAATCCATTCCCTCGTTGAGCATGACCCCCCAGTCGGGCGCCGGCGGCTGGGCTCCCAGCCCCAAAAAACCCAGGGCTGTAGAGGCAATAATAGCATGGGGAAGCTGAAGGGTAACCAGAACTATAATTGCTGAAAGAATATTGGGAAGAAGATGTCTGAATATCATGCGTCCAGTACTCATACCGGACGCATGGGCTGCTTCTATATATAGCTCAGTTTTTGTAGAACGGGTTTTTGAACGCACCACTCTGGCCAGCTGCGGCCAGGATATAAGAGCCAGAGAAATTATTACGTTATTAAGACTGGGACCTAAAAGCATGACTATTGCCAGGGCAAAAACGACCGGCGGAAGCGACCAGGTCACGTCAGATATGTAAGTGATCAAGCTGTCAATAATTCCCTCAGCCAGGCCCGCCATCAATCCCAGAGTGATGCCGATAAAGCTGGTGATTCCCACAATCATAAAACCGACCTGTAATGCCAGTCGGGATCCATAGATTATCCGGGAAAAAAGACAGCGACCATAATGGTCGGTTCCCAGCGGATACCGTCCTGATGGAGGCTCAAGGGTTCGAGCAACATCCATTTCCTGAAAAGGTTGAACTGCCAAAAATTCTGCTAAAATGGCAACAATAAAAACTGTTAAAACCATGATAAAACCGACGGCAAAAATCCGGTTGCCGAGACAGCGCCAGAGATATTTAAAAAAGCCTTTTATGTTAGGGGTCATAAATTGTACCTCCAACATCAGTCGTAACGAATAGTCGGATCCAGAACAGCACAGACAATGTCACCAAGGGTATTGGATATAACGGTAATTACAGCTATTATAAAGACGATACCCTGCACTATCGGCAAATCCTGAGAAGAGATAGCCTGCCAGAGCAGTCGACCCATTCCCGGCCAGGCGAAAACAGTCTCTACTACCACCGTGCCTCCTATGAGCCAGGGGATCGAAAGAAAAAAGACGACAGTTACCGGAATCAATGCATTTCTCAGAACGTGCTTGAGCATAATTGTGCGTGCGTGTAGACCCTTGGCCCGGGCTGTTCTGACATATTGCTCCCTCAAAACTTCAAGAACCTCAGATCTGGTCAATCTCATGGTGGTTGCCATCAGGGGCAGGGCCAGCGCCAGCATCGGTAAAATCACCGATATAGGACCTTCATAGCCGGAAACTGGAAATATTGGAAATCTGATAGCAAACAAAAGAATTAATATTATCCCCAGCCAAAAATCGGGCAGCGAGCGCAGCACCACCGTTCCCACCACCAGAAACTTATCCAGAAAACCACCCCGCTTGACAGCAACTATCATTCCTATAGCGATTCCCAGTGTATAACGCAAAATCAAAGCTGTGATGGTGAGATAAAGTGTAAAGAAAAGCCGGGCTGATATCAAATGATTTACAGGCTGCCGGGTCTGAATAGAAGTACCCATATCACCGCGCAAAATGTTTGTAAACCAAACAAAAAACTGTTCATAAAGCGGTCTGTCCAACCCCCACTGCTCTCTTAAAGCTTCAATCTCTTCGGAAGGAAGCCGGGGGTCGGCAACCATCCGCACAGGATCACCCGGCATGGCATGAACTATAGCGAATATCAAAACCGATACCGTTATAACAGTGAGTATTCCCCAGAGTATCCTTCTAATTATGTACTGTGTCATGACTATCCTCCTGATTTACAGCTGGATATACTACCTTTACAATTTTAACTTTATTCACCACGATTATTAGAATTATTTATTAAGATTATACCTTAAACTCAGCTTTAAATCAAAAATTTTGATCAGCCGATTTAATCAGAATGATTTCAGGCCCTATTTTTTGTTATCAGACAATTTACGCCAGTCCGGCCCGGTCTAACACATCTTCGATTCGAGCCGGTACTGCTTCGGGCTCTGAAATGACATCCAGAGCTGAGTCAGGATCTTTAAGTCCGTGACCGGTAAGAACAGCTACCACAAGATCGTCGGCTGAAAGACTTTTTCTATCAGACATTTTCTTCACTCCCGCCAGGGAAGCAGCCGAAGCAGGCTCGGCAAAAACTCCGGCACAGTCGGCCAGAGAACTGTAAGCAAATAGCAGTTCCTCATCTTTGACCTCTTCGATAATTCCGCCTGATTCTTCGGCAGCTGACGCTGCTTTATCCCAGCTGACCGGATCACCGATACGAATGGCGCTGGCCACCGTCTCCGGATTCTCGATAACTTTATCCCTGGTTATGGCAGCGGCTCCCGAAGCTTCAAAACCCCACATCTCGGGACACGAATTTATTTTCCTGGCCTTTCGATATTCACAAAAACCCTGCCAGTAAGCGGTTATATTGCCGGCATTCCCTACAGGAATAGCCAAAATTTCGGGAGCTTCTCCCAGCTGGTCGCAAACTTCCAGGGCGGCGCTTTTTTGTCCTTCGATCCGATAAGGATTCAAAGAATTTACCAGGGTTACCGGATAGCTTTCACAGATCTTCCTGACAATTCGCAGGGCAGCATCGAAATTATCCTGGACCGGAATAACTTCGGCTCCGTGATTTAAAGCCTGGGCCATTTTGCCGAGCGCTATATTTCCCTCTGGAACAACCACAACGGTTTTGAGTCCGGCCCTGGCTCCGTAGGCGGCTGCCGCTGCCGAGGTATTTCCGGTGGAGGCACAGATGATTGCTTCGCTCCCCTCCCCCAGAGCTTTTGTCACCGCAAGCGTCATACCTCTATCCTTGAAAGAGCCGGTGGGATTGGCCCCTTCATATTTCAAATAAAGCTCCGCCTCAATTCCCAGCTTCTGCGCCAGCGAGGGCGCGGGTATCAGGGGAGTGCCGCCTTCCTGCAGGGTTACTATCTCCGTTCTGTCCTCTACGGGCATAAAATCAAGATATTCTCCTATGACTCCAGACCACATATTCACGATTTATTCCTCCTCAATGACGTAACAACCTTTTTCGTCCGGTTCAGTTACAGTGAATTCAGATTCAACACCCTCTCTTCGCCAGGCTTTCACCATAGCTCTGCCTACTGCTTTGGGATTCTCCCTGACAATCGCCAGTATGGTCGGGCCGGCCCCGCTGAGAGCTATTCCCTGAGCGCCCGATTCATAACCGGCGGCCATTACCTCGTTCCAGCCGGAAATAGCTGAACAGCGATAGGGCTGATGCAGTCTGTCTTTCATTATTTTCCGCAGCTTATCATAGTCCCCCGATTTAAAAGCCAGAGGCAAAAGCGCGGTGCGGCTTAAATTATGACAGACATCATCCATCTCAAACTTATCAGGTATTACCTTCCTCTGCTCTTTGGTGTTGCTGGTCAACTCGGGGATAATGACCACCATCTGCATCGATTCATGAGGTATAACCCGATCCCAGACCAGATCTTTTTCTTCCAGAGAATAACTGGAGACAGTCAGACCACCGAGTGTTGCCGGCACAACATTATCCGGATGGGTTTCGATTCTGCAGGCCAATCTGAGTATCTCCTCAGTTGACAACTCCAGTTCAAAAAACTCGACAGCTGCTTTGAGCGTGCCGACTATAGCTACCGCACTGCTTCCCAGACCCTGAGCAGGCGAACAATAAAGTTCCTGTTTTATTCTGGCCCCGGTCAGCCCTCGATCGGTATATCTGCGCAGCTGCTGCAGAGTCTGCCTGATCAAATCCTCCTCCGACGCAATATTCAGCTTTTTATTGTCAGCATAAAAGACCTCACTAATTATCTGATTTTCTCCGGATTCCGCACCTTTTAGTGGCGATATCTGAACGTAATTATCAATATTCAAAGCCACTCCTAGAGAATCAAATCCGGGGCCCAGATTGGCAGAAGTTGAAGGTACTCGAACTTTAATTCCCAGGTTGTCTTCCTCAGCTGACAGTTCATTTCTGATTTCCTTGCCGCAATTTTGAGATCTGGATGCTGTCTTATTCATTTCCATCACCGCCGGGAACTTCTGGAAAGAATACCTTTGGAATTTTCCGCGACTTTTTTCCTGATTCTATTTATAGCCCGGGAAATATTTTCCTGGCTGTTAGCAAAAGAAATTCTGATATATTCCTCTTCCTCATCGGAAAATCGACTGCCAAAACATTCTCTGTACAGCACGGCAACCCCGGCTTCATGCAGCAAAAACTTCTGAAATTCAGCAGCATTTTCCAGCCCCAGTAGCTCACAGGCTTCCGTAACATCAGCATAGGCATAAAAAGCGCCTTCTGGTTTTTGACATTCAATCCCCTCAACTTTGTTGAGCTCTCTGTAAACCAGATCGCGCCTTTCTTTCAGCTCGTCGACCATTTTTTGTCTGAATTGACCGCCGGATCTAAGTGCCTCGACAGCTGCATGCTGAGTAAAAGTGGCTGTACAGGAAACTGAATTGGTTATCAATTTGCCAATTTTATCTATCAGCTGCCGGGGGCCTGCTCCAAATCCTATTCTCCAGCCGGTCATGGCGTAAGTTTTAGAAAAACTGTCTATAATCAGAGTTCTTTCTTTCATACCGGGCAGAGAAGCGATGCTGTCGACGTCTCCGCCATAAGAAAGTTCGAAATAAACTTCGTCCGAGATAATCCAATAATCATATTCTTCAGCTATTTCGGCCAGCTCAACCAGGCTTTCTTTGGATATAACACTGCCGGTAGGATTATGGGGGGAATTGATGATGAGAACATCGGTCTTTTCGTTTGTCTTACTCCTTATCTCATCCGGATCAATATCAAATCCTTCCTCTGCCGGCAGTGAATAAGGAACCGGTTTTCCCTCAAAAAGCTCTATAATCGATTCATAAACCGGAAAGCCCGGGCTGGGATAGGCTGCCTCCGAATCCGGGCCCATCATGGCCAAAAGCCCATAAAATATCAGCGGTTTAGCCCCGGGAGCGATGATAGCATTTTCAGCCGAGAAGCTCACTTCGCGGGAAGCAGAAAAATATTTGGCTGCTTCTTCTCTGAGTTCTGTAATCCCGGGGGAAGGACTGTATCCGGTTTTGTTGGCCTCAATAGCTTTTATGCCCGCTCTTTTTACGTTTTCAGGGGTGTTAAAGTCCGGTTCACCTATAGCCAGGCTGATGACATCTTTTCCTTCCTCTCGAAGACTGTTCACTTCCTCCAGAACGTCGAAAGCCTTTTCAGATTTTAAATTCTTCATTCTCGGTGAAAACTTCATAACTTCTTTGCCTCCTTATAAATTTTTTGAAGATGGATCTAGAAAATAACGCCCGAAAATTTGGGAGACCTAAAACTCATAAAACTAAAAAACCCCCCGCCTCCAGACTTTTAGAGGCGAGGGGATCGCGGTTCCACTCTATTTAAACCAGCCGCCGGAATTCCGGCGCCGATTTCGCTCAAAAGGATAACAGTTCGGGACCGGGCTTTCCTTACTGACCGATAAAATGGCTTTCAGGAGCCAACTCCGAGGGGGTTTTCAATCGATGTTGTTCCAGGAGAACTTTCAGCTGGTTAATTCTCCCTCTCTGGGGAACACAATCGATTTACTCGTCCTCATCAACGTTATTTTAAAAGATATTTGTTTTTGATCCATCCTATATCCCATTATAGTCCAGATCTTTATAGTTGTCAAGAATTGAAGGCAGAAAAGTAACTCTCAGCGTCCGGTATTTCTCCCCTGAGGGCTGTAATAGCTGCCACCCTTGAGCTGCCCAGATAAGTTCTGGAATCGGGAGGGCCTATCCTCGCTTTATAATTGCGGGTGGTGGTGGTAAAGGCGGTTGCACCCGAAGCTATTCTGCGCTTATTGCCCATGCATAATCCACAGCCAGGAAGAATAACACTGGCCCCTGCTTCAGTAAGAGCTGCCAGACTGCCGTCACGGGCCAGACGGTTATAGATATCGCGGGCTGCCGGAGAAACAACAAAATTAACCTCAGGAGAAATTTTTCTTCCCCGTACCAATTCGGCCGCAGCCCGAATACTGCTGTAGCTCCCGCCCACACAGCTGCCGATAAAGACTTCATCCACAGAAGTGCCGGCAGTTTCGGAAATCCTGGCCACGTTATCGGGATGATGCGGTCTGGCCACCAGAGGCTCTGTTATCTCCGCCGCTGGAATCTCTATTGTTTCAGCATAATCAGCTCCAGAATCCGCTTCCAGCAGCCGGGGCTCCCGCAGAAATTCCTGGAAGGACTTTATAGTTCGAGCAACCGAAGGCGAACTTTCCGCATCGGGCCTTTTTTTGAGGTATTCCAGATCGGACTCCACCTTCTTCAAAGTTTTTTCATCGGGAGAAATAATGCCCGCCGAAGCACTTCTCTCGGCAGTGGCATTGGTAAGTATATATCTCTGGCTTGCATCGAGAAAATCAAGTCCTTCCATCTCGACAATTCGGCCATTATAGATCTCCCTGCCCGGGCCCTGGCGATCAGCATAAACTACCAGCGCCGAAACCAGATCGCGGGCGGTTATATGTTCAGGAGGTCTCCCTGTAAAGACAACTCTGACAGATTCATCCATAACCAGATCCTGTTCCCCGTATTTCATAGCTCCAGCGACAATATCAGAGGCTGCCGGGAAAGATATCCCCCGGGGAGTTCTGGTATGGGAGTCAGCACCGAAGATCACATCGTTGGGTAGTACAAAACGGTTGCCCAAGGTATGAACTATGCCTTCACCGGGCTCGAGGCTAACCCCCCCTCTATCCTTTACGAAGTTTTTGAGAAATATTTGTCTGTCCCTTTCTTCAGTTGAAGGGCATTCAGCAGTGTGGCAGAGCGACTGAAGCACGAATTCAGCTCCAAATTTTCCACCGGCCATCGATTGATACTCATCGACGGTCATCGGCCCGGTCGTATCCTGAGAGAATACCCCCCTGACATTGATTCGGGCTCTCTCTCCCGGTTTAATTGTGGTCATACCATCAACTCTGCTGCAGGCAACAATTTTTTGAGCCAGTGTTTGAGAGCGGCCCTCGGCCTGATTTAATCGGGAAATTTCATGTCCGGGGATGGGAGACTTTTCCACCTCAATATTTTTTTTTCGACAGAAATTCTGAGCCCATTCTTGCAGTTTATTGCCGGCGTCAAAATATGTCATGCCGCCTGCTGCTATTTTCTCAAAGCTGTAATCATCCGGCAGAGTCACCTTCAGTTCATCTTGATCATTTATTACTAGTTTTTCTTCAGAAAGATCGAGCTTGAGTTCATCGCCCTCTTCTATTTTTTGCGTGTCTCCGATGGCAGGTAGAATGCCGGAAGCGATCAGGGATCTTCGGAAGATGGGAGCTATACTGCGGGCTATTACTGTTCCCCCTGCCTTTTTTTCCGGTTCGCCTGGAACAGGCTCACCCAGTATCTGCAGCATGGTATAGGTGGCTGATTTGCGTGAGGATCCCTCTCCCAGCGCTCTGCCGGCCACAAACATTACCTGATCATTTTCCTGTTTCAGCTCTTTTAACCGCTCCAGGAAATCGCTCTCGTCCTCACGTCCTTCCATGATAAATTGAGCATGGAGGGGATGATCGGTGCGGGAATCAGCCCTTTGCGAAGGACTGAGATGACCGGTTGTTATGTTATCCCCTGCTTTTATAGCAGCCCCCCGCTGAATCCGGGAAAGCTGCCAGTCTCTGGCAAAATCCCGTCGGGCCCAGCTTTTAATTATCTCCCTGCCTTCAGCAATCTGCGAGGAAAGATCCACAATTTTTTTAAACTGTTTTCTGCTGATTAAGACCGTATCTTTCAAAAAGTCAGCAGCTTCCTGGCGGAAGATATCTTCAGATAAAAGCTTAACAAGCTCATCGGCGGCACTTCCTCCTCTCATATCGGCCAGCATCTCGAGAGCTTGCCGGGGAGAAAGATATCCGGATTGAAGGTCCCCGCGCACGATCCTGCCAAGCCCCAGGGATTTAGCCCGGGTGGAGGGAAAGCTGCCGCGCCTCACCTGACCTTCGATGAGCTCAATCAGGAACCTATCCAGCTGCCTTTTTTTATCAAAAAATTCAAAGTCCTCCTCGGAAAGACCGGGGAGAGACAGTGCTTCGATGAAAACCTCGACCTCTTCTCGCTCCAGAGGGCGGGGTTTTAAACCGTGCTTTTTCCATCTTTCACATGCTCTGCTGCGATAATCTTCCAGCTTTTCCAGCAGTCTCTCTCTGTTTATCCTCATGATTTACTTAAAAGCCTCCCGATTGACATCCTGAGTCCAGAACTTTATGATCTAAAGTTTTTCCACAACAGCATCGGCAATCTCATCGGTACCGGCCTCTCCTCCCAGATCGGGAGTCAGCACCTCCGACTCATTTATCAGTTCTCTGATGGCCGTCTCCAGTCTGACAGCGGCTTCCTCCTCGCCTAAATGTTTGAGCATCAATACCCCTGAAAGCATAAGCGCTATCGGATTTGCTATGCCCCGTCCAGCGATATCGGGAGCGCTGCCGTGCACAGCTTCAAATACAGCTATCTCATCGCCCAGGTTGGCCCCGGGAGTGACTCCCAGGCCGCCGGCCAGCCCGGCGCAGAGGTCGGACACCAGATCACCATAAAGATTGGGCATTACCATCACATCATAATCTTCCGGATTTTGCACCAGCTGCATGCAGAGATTATCGACAATGCAATCATCCACCCCGACATCAGGAAATTCATCGGCCACCTCCTGACAGGTCTCAAGAAAAAGACCATCGCTCAACTTCATGATATTGGCCTTATGAACAATCGAAACCCTGTCTCTATTTTCCTTTTCGGCATATTCGAAGGCAGCCCTGGCAATCCTGCGCGAGGCCTTTTTGGTTATGATCTTTATGCTTTCCGCTGCATCTGCACCAACTTTGTGTTCCACTCCAGCATATAAACCTTCGGTGTTTTCGCGAAAAACCACCAGATCGACATCCTCGTAATCCCCAACCGGGCCCGGAAAAGTTTTTACGGGCCGCAGATTAACATAAAGATCCAGTTTCTGACGCAGGGCGACGTTGACGCTTCTAAAGCCGCTGCCAATCGGAGTTGTAAGAGGACCTTTTAACCCAATAGAATTTTTCCTGAGGGAATCGAGCACCTCACGGGGAAGAGGGGTGCCCTGCTCTTTTTCAGCCATTATACCGGCCTTTTGCCTATCCCATTCGATATCGACCCCGGCAGCTTCGATCGTTTTTACAGCAGCTTCTGTAACCTCCGGCCCGATACCGTCGCCCGGAATCAAAGTAACTTTTTGCATCAGGAAGTCTTTTCCTTTTGATGAGATTTCTTTTCCTGTTTGTAATCCTCATAGATATACATAAGTTCTTTATCGAAAAGCGCTCGTTTATTTTCCACAGCTGCTTTTCTGACCTGAGGAAGTATCTCTCCGGCTTCTTCCCCGGTAAGCTTTATGCCATATTCTTTAAATTTGTTGATCAGGGCTTTTTTACCGGAGTGCTTGCCGATGACAATCTGCCTTTCCAATCCGACCTCCTCAGGAGTAAACACTTCATAAGTGGAAGAGTTTTTCAGAACCCCGTCGGTGTGTATGCCGGATTCGTGGGCGAACATATTTGTGCCGACGATAGCTTTCCAGGAAGGCAGATCTCTGGCTGAAGCCCGGGCAACATATTCGGAAAGGTTTCTGAAGTCTTCGGTGGCAAAACTCATCTCCTTATCATAAAGATGCTTTAAAGCCATAACTACCTCTTCCAGAGCAGCGTTGCCGGCTCGCTCGCCCAGACCATTGACGGTAACACCGATGTACTCTGCTCCTGCTCTGGCTCCAGCCAGAGCATTGGCGGTGGCCAGGCCAAAATCGTTATGGGTATGCATCTCGATATCTATGCCGACTTCATCGATGAGTTCGGCCACTCTATCCTGGATATCAAAAGGCTCCATGATGCCGACGGTATCGCAGTACCTGATCCTGTCCGCTCCTGCATCCCTGGCTTCGCGGGCGAATTTGAAGAGAAACTCCCTCTCGCTGCGGGTGGCGTCTTCGGCATTGACCGATACATAAAGATCGTGTTCTTTAGCTATCTCCACAGCTTCGACCATGCTAGAAAGCACCCAGTCTCTATCCTGCTGAAGTTTGTGCTCGATATGAATATCAGAAGTGGAGATAGACACAGCAACCGCATCGACCCCGCAGTTTATTGAGGTCTTCACATCCGATACTACAGCCCTGTTCCAGGCCATAATATCAGCATCCAGGCCAGCTTCGGCAATAGCTTTTATAGCCTCCTGCTCATCTCCTCCCATCACCGGAATGCCAGCTTCTATCTGATCTACACCTATCTGATCCAGCAATTTAGCTATTCTGATCTTTTCCCGATTGGCAAAAACAACTCCTGCTGTCTGTTCTCCGTCTCTTAAAGTCGTATCAACGATTTTAATATCTTCCATCTAAATACTCTCCTCCTGTTTTGTATAAAATATTAACCTCAAAATCATATTTTTGAGCGCCGGCGGACTTTTTAGCCCGCTAAATTTTGTGTTTTGAGCATTATACAACTTTTCTCTATAGCTTGTCAAACAAAATCAGAAATGTCTGCTGAAAGAATTCGGCCTAAAAACTTGCAATATAATTTTTTCTCTATTATAATATTTTAAAAGACTGAACAAAGTGTTTTGACAGAAAAAATAATTCAAATGCACAATCCAGTAACAAAATCGGTGAAGGAAGCGAGTAATTTCGCCTCCCTCCTCCAGCGAGCCGGTGGTGGTGAGAGACCGGCGGAAAGGTGAGATGAACCGTCTTCCTGAGATTCCCCTCTGAATATGAGCGTTGGGGTCAAACTCAGTAAGCGGGGACGCAGGCCGGCGTTAGGGGCCAGAGAGGATTTCGCTGTTGCTGATCTTCAGCGGATCAAGCAGATGTGGTACCGCGGCAATAAAGGCCGTCTCTGCCCGCCCTTCGGGCAGAGACGGCCTTTTTTTATTCTCTTTATATATTTTAACTCTTCTAATAATTATCCATAAGTCAATTTCCACCGGGAGGTATCAGCCAATTGCAGGTAAGCATAGTTGGAGCAACCGGTTATACAGGTATAGAACTTGTCAGGTTAATCAAGAATCATCCCAGAGCTGAAATCGCTCTGCTGACTTCGGAAAGTTTTGCCGGGGAACGGATAGCAGATATATATCCGCACTTGATCGATATAATCGATAGTCGGTGTCGGCAGGTTGACGCCGATGATATCGCGGAGTGTTCAGACATAGTATTCACAGCCTTACCTCATGGGGTCTCATCAAAACTGGTTCCAGATCTTCTGGAAAAAGGTCTGCAGGTGATAGATTTGAGCGGAGATTACCGGTATCAGAATCCCGATATTTATCGGGAGTGGTATCAAAAACATGAAGATCCTGATTTGATGGCCAGAGCCACATACGGCCTGGCCGAGATAAGGGAGGAGCAAATAAAAAACAGCCGGCTCATCGCCAACCCCGGCTGTTACCCAACCAGCTCGCTTATTCCTCTATACCCCTTTTTAGCCGAAGGTATTATAAATTCGGAGACTGAAATTATAATCGATGCCAAATCAGGAGTAACCGGTGCCGGCCGCAAACCCTCACGTAAAAAGCATTTCTGTGAAGTGCAGGAAAATTTTCAGGCCTACAGCGTGGAGGGGCACCGTCATCGATCGGAAATAGCAGAAAAACTGAAAAACTGGACGGAATATTCGGCCGAAATAACGTTCACACCGCATCTACTGCCATTAAAACGGGGTATTCTGACCACGATTTATTCATCCTGCGGTCAACAATATGAACAAAAAAATCTGATCTCTCTTTACGAAGACTATTACAGTGAAAATCGCTTCATAAGAATTCTCTCCGATAAGAAACCGCAGCTCAAATATGTGGCCGGCACTAATTTCTGCGATATTTCGGTCACCCGACTCTCTTCGGGAAGATTGAAAATAATCGCTGCTCTCGATAATTTGATCAAAGGAGCTGCCGGACAAGCCGTCCAGAATATGAATCTTCTTTGCAGCTGGCCGTCAGAACTGGGACTTGATGATATCGGACTTTATTTTTAAAAAAGTTTTAGAACAATCAAATGGTCGCATATTAAGAGAGGATAAAAATAATAAAATACCGGGGGTTTTGATAAATATGGAAAATTTAAATGAAGTTTCAGGGGGAATAACAGCAGCCAGAGGTTTTAAAGCTGCAGGTGTAAAAACAGGAATTAAGAATAACAGCTTCGATCTGGCCATAATAAAAAGTCAGAAAAAGGCCAAAGCCGCTGCAGTATACACAACCAATCAAGTCCAGGCTGCCCCTATCGAAGTTTGCAGAAATAATCTCGAGGACGGTACTGCCAGCGCAGTGGTTGTAAATAGCGGCATCTCCAATGCCTGCACCGGAAAACAGGGGCTGGAAAATGCCTATAAAATGGTGGAAAAGACAGGTGAGGAACTGGGGGTTAATACTGATGAGGTAATAGTTGCTTCCACCGGAATCATCGGCAAGCAGCTGCCCATGGAAAAAATCGAGGCTGGAATAGAAAGCGCCTCAAAAAAACTTGACCGAAATAGCGATGAAAAAGCTGCAAAAGCTATTCTGACAACGGATACAACTACCAAACAGATAGCCGTGAAAACTGAAATCGAAGGAGAAGCGCTCACCGTTAGCGGCATGGCCAAAGGTTCAGGAATGATAGAACCTGATATGGCTACCATGCTTTCCTTTATAACTACCGATGCTGACATCAACAATCAGCTTCTGCAAAAAACGCTGAAAGCCGCGGTTGACAATTCTTTTAACAAGATCACCGTGGACGGTGATCAGAGCACCAATGATATGGTTGCAGTGCTGGCCAGCGGCCAGGCCGATATTCCTAAAATCACCGCAGGCAGCAGCGCCTATGAAAAGTTCACTCAGGCACTGCATTATGTGGCGGAAAAGCTGGCCAAAATGATAGTTAAAGATGGTGAAGGGGGTACTAAATTTATAGAGATCGAGGTTGGAGGAGCAGCATCACTAGGTCAGGCTGAGAAAGCTGCCCGTCAGATAGCCAACTCCCCGCTGGTCAAAACTGCCATATTCGGCGAATCACCCAGCTGGGGCAGGATAGCCGCAGCAGCTGGTTCAGCCGATGATGAATTCGACCTGGAAGATCTGAAGATTGTTATCAATGGTGAAGAAATATTCGGTCCGGAAGAATATGTACACTCTTTTTCTAAGGATATCCTTACCAGAGACAGGATAGATATCGTAGTAGATCTGGGTTTGGGGGATGTTTCCGAAAAAATATGGACCTGTGATTTTTCCTACGAATACGTTGAGATCAATGCGAAATATTACAGCTAATCGAAATGGGGGAATGACGGTGAACAATTCAGAAAAAACTAACATGGCCGAGCAGAGTGCCAAACTCTGGTCGAATTCTCTGCCCTATATTCAAAAATTAAAGGAGAAAACAGTTCTTGTGAAATTTGGCGGAAATGCTATAATCAATGATGAATTGTTGATCTCGGTCTTAAAGGATATATCACTGCTCAAAAACATTGGGGCCAAACCGGTACTTGTCCACGGTGGAGGTCCTTTTATCAGCCGCCATCTGGAAGCTCTCGGCCTGGAGACAGAATTCTACCGGGGGCTCAGGAAAACTCCCGCCGATGTCATGGAAGTAGTGAGGGAAGTACTTGTAGGTCAGGTCAACAGCCTGATCGTGGATTATGCCAACACCAGAGCAGATTGCAAAGCCGTCGGTCTGCACGGCGGCGATGACCGTCTTATTGAGGCTCGCAAATATTCCTTTGAGGACGGTACAGAGCTTGGTTTTGTAGGAGAAGTAGCTAAAGTCAATACAGAAATTATAGAGAAAATGCTGGACTGCAGTTATTTTCCCGTAATTGCCCCAGTGGGAATCGACGAAAAAGGCCAGTGCTACAACATAAATTCTGATATAGCTGCTGGAGAGCTGGCCAGGGCTTTGAAAGCAGAAAAATTCATCGTGATGACCGATGTCGATGGGGTGCGAGAAGATCCAGATGATGAAAATTCTATTCTCAATTCTTTGACGCCAGCCGCAGCAGAAATAATGATAGAGCAGGACAAAATCTGTGAGGGCATGATACCCAAAATTAAATCCTGCATCAAAGCTCAAAGAGGCGGTGTTAATTACACCTATATCCTCAACGGAACCAAAAAACACATCCTGCTCCAGGAACTTCTTTCCGAAGAAAGCATCGGCACTCTGATCAAATCAGAAGATTGACAGCACGGAAATAATCTTCATAATTTCAGGGGGGTATTCAACATTGCAGACAGATAAAGTTAAAGAGCTCGATGAAAAGTATCATATGGGAGTGTATAATCGCCTGCCACTGGTAATAAAGGAAGGAAAAGGCGTCTATCTTTATGACAGCGAAGGCGAAAAGTATCTCGATTTTGCCGGAGGTATAGCCGTAAATGCTCTCGGCCATGATCATCCAGAGGTAACCGAAGCCATCCAGGAACAGTCAGAAAAACTTTTGCACTCATCCAATCTTTATTATTTTGAAATACAGGCCCGGCTGGCGCGGCTTTTGGTTGAAAACAGCAGCGCCGATAAAGTATTTTTTGCCAACAGCGGAGCAGAAGCCAATGAAGGAGCTTTGAAGCTGGCCCGCAGACATTTTTACAATCGCGAGGACGATCGCCGCGAAGTTATAGTCGCCGAAAATTCTTTTCATGGCCGGACTCTGGCTACAATAGCAGCAACAGCTCAGCCTAAATATCAAAAACCCTTTCAGCCGCTCCCTCCCAAATTTTCAGAAGTTCCCTTCGGCGATTTAGAGGCTCTCGAGCGAAAAATTTCTGAGGAAACCGCTGCTATAATGCTGGAGCCAGTTCAGGGCGAAGGTGGAGTCAAACCTGCTTCCCGGGATTATCTCGCCGGTGTTAGGTCGCTCTGCGATGAAAAGGACTTACTTTTCATACTTGATGAAGTCCAGACTGGCATAGGTCGGACCGGAAGCCTTTTTGCCCACGAAGAATATGAGGTCAAACCCGATATTTTTACTTCCGCCAAAGCATTAGGTAATGGAATGCCGATAAGCTGCCTTCTGGCCCGAGGTGAAGTCTCAGAAGCTTTTGAAGCCGGGGATCATGCTACCACCTTCGGCGGAAATCCTTTGGCCTGTCGGGCAGCTTACAGCACTGTGAATACAATTCTTGATTCAGATCTGCTATCTCATGTCGATGAGATAGGCAGTTATTTCCAAAATAAACTGGAGGAAATAGCTGTAGAGTTTGACCCGGTAAACCAGGCTCGGGGTATGGGGCTTTTGCTGGGGCTGGAAGTTGAAAATTCTCCCGGAGATATCCTGCAGTCCATGCTCGATAAAAATGTTCTGGTTTTAACAGCTGGAGACAGTGTGGTTAGATTCGCCCCTCCACTCATCATCGAAAAAGATCATGTGGATAAGGTTGTTGATGTCCTGAGGGAGACTCTGTCCGAACTATCCTGACCGCCGGCAGAATACACCGCAATCTTTAATCGAAGATAATCTATAAGCACAAAAGGTTAAACGATGGCCTCTTTAATTTCGGCGACAAATTCTCCGACATTTTTATGCATCTCTTCAGCGTTTTGACTGTCTTTAATCACTTCAATAATGGCACTTCCCATAATTATACCGTCCACATATTGACTTACAGCTGCCGCCTTCTCAGGGCCGTCTATACCAAAACCCAGGCCCAGCGGCAGCTTAACTCTATCACGCACTCGGCCAATATATTCATCCAGTCTCTCATAAGGGCCGCGTTCATCGCCTGTAACCCCCAGCAGAGAAACACAATAAAGAAAGCCTTTGCTCTTATCTCCCAGAAAAGAAAGACGATCTGAAGGAGTGTTAGGGGCAGCCAGCATGATTCCATTTACACCCCTGTCATTTAAATTTTTATAAAGTTTTTCATCCTCTTCATAGGGTAGATCCGGGATGATTACCCCGGAAACTCCGCACCGGGCACAATCTTCAGCGAATTTTTCCCTGCCATAATTTAGAACTGAATTATAATACCCCATTAAAACCAGCGGTATCTTCACCTCATCGCTGATTCTTTCGACCATGTCCAGAATATCCACAAGAGTAACATCTTCTTCAAGAGCACGCTGCCCGGCCGCCTGTATGACCGGTCCATCTGCCAGAGGATCTGAAAAAGGTATGCCCAGTTCAATTATATCGGCTCCGGCTTCTTTCAGTGTGAAAATCAGCTCTTCGGTCGTCTCTAAATCAGGATCGCCCGCACATATATAAGGAATAAGAGCTTTTTCTTCTTCCTGAAAAACTCTTTCAATGTTATTCATCGTTATCAGCCTCCTTCAAAACCTTCTGCAGAGTATTGATATCTTTATCGCCTCTGCCGGAAAGATTCAAAACCACTATATCTTCTTTATCCATTTCAGGTATAAACTTCAGCCCGTGAGCCAAAGCATGAGCCGGCTCGAGCGCCGGTATAATACCTTCAATTTCTGATAACAGCCGGAAGGCTGCAACGGCCTCCGAATCGGTTACTGATTCATATTCCGCTCTTTTTATGTCCTTGAGATGGCTGTGTTCCGGACCAACGCCGGGATAATCCAGACCGGCAGAGATTGAGTGAGCTGGTGTTACCTGTCCGTCCTCATCCTGCAGCAAATATGATTTGCTGCCGTGCAAAACTCCAACCTCTCCTGCTGTCAGAGTGGCAGCATGTTGGCCGGAATCAACCCCACAACCAGCTGCCTCGACACCAATCAGATCGACTTCTTTATTCTCCAGGAAAGGATAAAAAGCACCTATAGCATTGCTGCCGCCTCCCACGCAAGCCAGAATGGCATCAGGTAACCTGCCTTCTATATCCTGCATCTGATCTTTAATTTCTTCACCTATGATCTTCTGAAAATCCCGGACAATTCGCGGGTAGGGGTGAGGACCGACCACTGATCCTATAATATAATGAGTGTTTTCCACGTTGGCCACCCAGTCGCGGATAGCAGCATTGGTGGCTTCTTTAAGAGTTTTCGTCCCGGCATCGATGGGCACAACCTCTGCTCCCAGCATTCTCATTTTATATACATTCAGCGATTGTCTTTCCATATCTTCCCGCCCCATAAATACCTCGCAATCAAGACCGGCTCTGGCTGCAGCGGTAGCTGTGGCAACACCGTGCTGTCCGGCTCCAGTTTCAGCTATAATTCTTTCCTTTTTCATTTTTTCTGCCAGCAGTATCTGACCCAGTGTATTATTGATCTTATGGGCGCCGGTGTGATTTAAGTCCTCTCTCTTCAGGTAAATTCTGGCCCCTCCCAGATGTTCGGTGAGGTTTTCAGCATAATAGAGCGGACTCGGCCGTCCAACATAATTGGAGAGCATATCCTCGAGTTCATCTCTAAATTCAACACTCTCTTTCAGCTCATTATAAGTTTCTTCCAGCTCTTTTAAAGCCCCCCGCAGACTTTCGGGTACAAACTGTCCGCCAAATTCACCATAATATCTTTCAGCCATAAGTTTTATTTCCCCTTTCCTTATGTTTATAGTGTCTTCTCAATCTGACCAAAACTTCCTGCAGAATTTCAGGATCTTTAATACCCGGTTTTCTCTCAAGCCGGCTGTTGAGATCCACAGCTGCAGGTTTCACCCTGCTTATGCCCTCGATGATATTATCTGGACCGAGGCCGCCGGCCAGAATTATGGGAGCCGGAGGATCGATGCTGTCGAGATAATCCCAGTTAAATTTTTCTCCTGTACCCCCGCGCCGGGAACCATTCCTGCTGTCGAAAAGCAGATAATCAGCCTCTGAATATTTCTCGACATCCTTTAAATCTTCCTGATTCTCTATACTGATAGCTTTTATCGTGCGGGTGGATACCGAGGCCAGCATTTCCGGGTTTTCCTGGCCGTGAAATTGTATGCAATCAAATTGATTGCTGGCATCGATTTTTTTCAGCTGACCGTGAGAAGGATTTAAAACAACCCCCACCCTGCTGATGAAGGGAGGGAGATCTCTGCTCAATTTTTCAGCCTGTTCGAGCGTGACCTGCCGTTCGCTCTCAGCCAGAATAAATCCAACCGCATCGACTCCCATGGAAGCTATCTTCTGCAAATTTTTACTTTCGATCATACCACAAACTTTGACCCTGATCATATGATCATGCCTTCCCCTCTTTAATTTATATCTCGATATCCCCTAGCAGTTCAGCAATTTTGTTCTCCGGCTTTTCCGCCTTCATCAGCGCCTCGCCTATTAAAACCCCATCGACGCCCAGTTCCTGCAGCCTTTCGATGTCTTCACGACTGGAAATGCCGCTTTCCGAAACCACCAGATAATCATCTTCAAGGCCGCGCCGGGCCAGTTCTTTCATGAGTTTCTCTGTGGTTCCCAGATCGACGGAAAAATCCTCCAGATTACGGTTATTTATACCGATGATCTCAGCCGGTGTGTTTAGTATCATGGCCAGAGTTTCCAGAGTATGTACTTCCACTAGAGCCTCCAGATCGTGTTCATAGGCCAGCTCCAGCAGCTCAATCAGCTGAGGGCGTTTCAAAATCTCACCTATTAGAAGAAGGCAGTCCGCTCCCAGAATCAGGCTTTCATAAACCTGAATCTCGTCTATGATAAAATCTTTGCGGAGTATGGGTAGTTCGGTCTGCCGTTTTACCTCGCGCAGAATTTCAGAGCTGCCTCGAAAAAATTCTTCATCTGTGAGGACCGAGACTGCTGAAGCTCCTCCTTTTTCATATCTTTTCAACTGAGCAGTGGGCTCAAATTCTTCTTCGATAACCCCGGCACTGGGAGAGGCTTTTTTCAGCTCGGCGATAAGAGTCATTTCTTCCCTTCGTAAAACCTGAGCCAGAGAAGCATCGGTCGTCCGCAGACGGTTTATCTCCTGTTTTTTTTGCTCCACTATCCGATCGAGGATCATGATACCGCCTCTACTTTATCAAATTTATTGGTGAATTCTATAAACTCCTGCAGAGCATTTTCTGCTCTGCCGCTTTCGATTAAGCTGTCTGCCATTTCTGTTCCTTCAACCAGATTATCCACTTTTCCTGCCACCATCAAAGCTGCAGCAGCGTTTAACAATACCACCTGGAGTTTTGCGCCTCGCTCTTCCCCGGCGAGAAGAGAACAAATGATTTCTTTGTTTTGACGGGGATCTCCTCCCTTTAAAGACTGTACTTCGTGTCTTTCCAGGCCCGCCTCCTCAGGCTCAATGGTGTAATTCTCTATACTGCCATCTTCATGCAAAAATGAAACTTTGTTTTTTCCGGCCAGAGAGAGTTCATCCAGACCGGCAGCGCCGTGCACAACCATAGCTCTTTTAACGCCCAGATTTCCCAGGGTGCGGGCCATGGGTTCTATCAACTCCGGATCATAAACGCCCAGCAGCTGATATTCAGCCTCAGCTGGATTGGTCAGCGGGCCGAGAATATTGAAAATCGTCCTTATGCCGAGTCCTTTCCGGGCCTCGATTGCATGTTTCATCGCTTTGTGATAGGAAGGAGCGAATAAAAAGCCCAGATTGACCTCATCCAGGCATTTATTTATCTGGTCAGGGCCGAGTTTGAGGTTGACCCCCATCTCCTCCAGCACATCGGCGCTGCCGCTGCGGCTGGAAACAGATCTGTTCCCGTGTTTGGCCACCGTCAATCCTGCTGCCGCCAGCACGAAGGTTACAGTCGTGGAAATGTTAAAAGTGTTGCTGCCGTCCCCGCCGGTTCCACAGGTGTCGATAACTTCCCCTTCATATTCCACATTCAAAGCTTTATCCCTCATAACCCTGGATGCTCCGGTTATCTCAGCTATAGACTCACCTTTGATCTTAAGGGCTGTCAAAAATCCGGCCAGAGCACTGCTGTTTACCTCTCCCTCCATGATGGAATTCATGGCTGCTTCCATCTCCTCTGTGGTCAAATTTTCACCCTGCAGTACTTTTCTAAAGCAATCATTGAACATATCTGCTCACTCCTTTGTCATTTTTGTCGAATTGTCGTAATTTATTCTGCCCGGATGCTCAGAAAATTTTCCAGCAGAAGCCGTCCGAACTCGGTCAATATTGATTCCGGATGAAATTGAACGCCGTAAACCGGAAATTTTCTATGAGATATCGCCATAACTTCTCCGCTATCGGTTTCGGCCAGGATATTCAGTTCGGCCGGCAGAGAGCTTCGTTCCAGGGTAAGAGAATGATAACGGGTCGCATGAAATGGCGAATCGATTCCGGTCAGAAACCGCTCATCTTCTTTTTCAGTGAAATAAACTTCTGAAGTCTTACCGTGATAAACCTCGCTGGATCTCACCACTCTGCCACCAAAAACCGAACCTATGCACTGATGTCCGAGACAAACCCCCAATATCGGTATAGAGCCGCTGCAGTGTTCTACCACCCCTGGAGATATGCCGGCATCTTCCGGTCTGCCTGGGCCGGGTGAAATGACGATCTGATCGGGCTTAAATTCAGCCACTTCTTCAACAGTCATCCTGTCATTGCGCACCACTCTCACCTCATTCATCTCACCCAGATACTGCACGAGATTGTAGGTAAAAGAATCATAATTATCAATTACCAAGACCATGAGGGGGTTCCTCCTCCACTATCTGCAGAGCTTCAAAAAGAGCTTCTGCTTTATCAAGTATCTCCTGATGTTCACGGGCGGGTACAGAATCTGCAACCATACCGGCCCCAACCTGAGCTGTCAGCTCTCCATTCTTCATAAAGAGAGTTCTGATTGTTATACAGGTATCGAGGTTGCCGCTGAAATCCAGATAGCCAACCGTGCCGGCATAAGGACCGCGCGGTTCTTTTTCCAGCTGATCGATAAGTTCAATAGCTCTTATTTTGGGAGCTCCGCTGACAGTTCCGGCCGGAAAGACGGCGGACAGCACATCCATAAAACTCACATCATCTCTTTTTATACCTTCGACCTGAGAGGCAAGGTGCATAACCCGGGAATAAAGTTCGATCTCCATGAGTTCGGTGACTTCCACCGAACCGTGCCTGCTGACTCTGGCGATATCATTTCTCCCCAGGTCGACAAGCATGGTATGCTCAGCTCTCTCCTTCTCATCTTTCAAAAGACTTTCTCTGTATTCCTTATCCTCCTGACCATCTCCTCCTCGCGGCCTGGTTCCGGCTAATGGACGGGTGATTATGCGCTCGCCCTCAACTCTGACCAGAACCTCAGGTGAGGAGCCGATCAACTTTAGATCAGGGAAATTCAAAAAGAACATATAAGGAGAGGGATTGCTAACTCTCAAAGCCCGATAAACCCGGAACGGGGGGATATCTGTGGTCAGTGAAAAGCGCTGTGAGAGAACTATTTGAAACGCTTCACCCGCAAAGATATGCTCCCGGGCTTGTTCAACCATTTTTTCAAATTCCTCCCCGGTAGTGTTTGAGGTCATTTCCTCTGGAGAGAGCGAATCAGAACCGGACTCTATTATCTCCTGAGGAGCGTTCCCGATCTGATCTATCAAGCCGTCAATTTTATCCCGCGCCTGATGATAGAGCCTTTCTTTATCTTTTTCTGTCTCATCTCCGTTCAAGCTAACATTATAAATTATTTTTAATGTGTTATCCAGATGATCATAGGCAAGCACAGTCCTGGCCAGCACCAGAACGGAGTGAGGAAGATCACTTTTCTGCAGGCTTTTCCCGGGTTGATCATGATAAATATCCTCCCAGCTGGATATCATCTCATAACCAAAATAGCCCACCAGCCCTCCAGAAAAAGGAGGCAGGTCGTCGGGCACATAGGGGTCGAACTGCCCCAAAAACTCCTCTATATAAAGATTAAAGTCACTATCTTCAACCTGATTGATGGGCTCATCGTTCTTATCGATCAGAATTATCCTTTTCCCGTTAAATTTGATGACTTTTTCCGGCTCAAGGCCGATGAAAGAATACCGACCTACATTCAGTTTTTTGCCGGTCGTTGCGCTCTCCAGAAGGAATGAGTAATCATCTTCTGCTGTTAGGTTTTGATAAAGCGAGACGGGAGTTAAAGTGTCGGCTATGATCCGATCGTAAACCGGTATGAGGTTATGATTTTGTGAGTGTTTTTTAAATTCATCCAGCGTGATCATAATTTCCTCCTTTAGAAATATTAAAAACCCGGAGCCCATGCTGAGCCCCGGGTTTAAATTCCCGCAAGAAAAACTCTGCTAAAGCAAAGGAGATAGCCGCTAAAAAGCGCATTCCAAAAAAATCAAATCAATAAAAAGATCTCTCAACTGCTCTCTTAGCACCGGCTAAATTCTCATAGTCGTCCTGGAAGTCTCCTCTGCTTTAAACTCATCGCTTATCCAAATTCGAACGCTGCTCAGCTCAGCTGGACTCATCTCTTCTCAACTCAAACTATTAAATTGTAAAAAGTATGCAGAACTATTTGTTTACCTTGAAGAAATTGTATAACAAAAATGATTATATGTCAAGATTTTTATCTCAAGATCCCATTGAACTTTTTTTGTCCGGTTGAGAACATACATGTAATATTTATTCTCACAGGGAGGGCCCGAAGAGATCCACCACTCCCTTTTACAGGGAATCATAACCCAGGCCGCTCTCGCTCTGGTGATGCAGCGGTCGACTTTTTCTCTATCCGGATTGGGGTGTGAGCAGATTGTGAAAATATCGAACAAAACCCCTCATCTCCCGTCTGAGAATTATGCCATGCATTCGACCAATTTCGTGCGGCTTTCCAGATGATTCGATTATTTTCATTCTTTTACCGGACAAGCTGTCTCCTCTTATTCCTCGTAATATGCTGCATTTTAAGCCAGATAAATATGCGGAAAAATATCCTGAGTTTAATTCGATAAGATTTATCATCCTGTAATTCTCAATCTCTAATTTTCTCCAGCTAACAACTAATGTCATCAAAAGTATTATAAAACAAAAAATCTGCCCTCCTCAAAAAGACAAGAGGGCAGGAAGTTGGCAACTAAAAACCTTCCGGCCAATCATACCGGTAAAAGAATCACCAGTTATCGCAAACATCAGAGCAAATATGAATCATCTAAAATTATTACTGAACTGGCCAGGTCTGATCACCGGCAACACTTACATTGTGCTGATGTTCGCCATCCTGCTGATTATTTTTGTGCAGTCGGCTGTTACGAAAATGTACACAAAAATGACCGTTAAAATTATTGTCATATATTGTCTGACTTCCGTGAGGCATGCCGTTGATAGAAGCTGCAATCAGTCGACTGCCTATATGAACCACAACAGGTCTTCTATCCCAGCTCCAGCTGCCGCCGTAAATCCTGCGCATAGCCTGAGTGTCTCTGGCGGTCAATGGCTCTACATCAGCATGAAGAGTCCCCATTGTCCGCTTGACTCGAAAGCTCAAACCCGTTCTCACATCGGTTATAATAGCAGTTCTACCCCGTGAGAAGAAAGAATCGACCTCATCCCAGGTGATCCTATCAATATCATGAGTGGTTCTTTGACTGCCTCCAGGAATTCTTATTCTCTCTCCAGTCCGCAACTGAGATGAATTTATGTTATTGATATTCTTCAGGTCGTTAACAGAAGTATCAAAACGCCTGGCTATCTCCCAGAGGCTATCACCCTGCTGCGCGGTATAAGTGTCCTCACCGCTGCTTCCCTCTTCAAACAAAGTCCGCCAGGTTTTAGATCCAAGAATACCATCTGTATTGAGGCCATTTAATTTTTGATATTTGAGAACCGCCAGTTTGGTCTGATGGCCATAAACACCATCCAGTTGACCCGGGTAGTAACCGAGCTGACGAAGTCTTTCCTGGGCCTCTTCTACCCGTGGATCTCTGTCGCCACGAGTAAAAGATGAAGAAAGCTCAGACGTCTTTTCCTCCTCAATATCCTCACGAGTTTCTGTTTCATCTGCTGTTTCTTCGGCTCTATCTGTTTCAACATCTATTTCGTCCTGCTGATCCGTGGTGGCAGGCATGCTGTAATTATTCAGCTCAGCCCAGGTATCATTATCCACAACACCATCGGCCTCCAGTTCATGTTCACGCTGAAAGTCCTTTACTGCATCATGTGTGAGGCTGCGAAAAAGGCCGCTGGGCTCCACATCAAGATACCCTTCATTCAAAAGTACATACTGCAGTACGATAACTTCGGGGCCTCTATCGAATATTTCCAGCCGATCCGGCTGCTGAAGCCTTCCTTCGGCTGTGCGCAGAGCCATTTGTGTCTCTTCTCCAAAAACTCCATCCGGTGTCAAATTGGCAGCATCTTGAAAGTGCTCTACCCCTCTCTGGGTTCTCTCACCATAAAAACCAGTTTTTTCATGCTCATAAAAACCGAGTTCGGATAATCTGCTCTGAAGTTCCTCAACCTCTTCCCCTTCGTCACCGTACATTAAGTGGTCTTCAGCCTGTACTGGATTTGGTGAAAGCAGCATAAAAGCAGTTATCAGAAAGATGAGAAAAGATAGCATGAAAAATTTGCTTTTTGGGTATGTATTTGAAATCATTTTCACATCATGTTTACCTCCCATTCCCCCGTCATTGTATTTTTGTTAAAACAATCCAGGCAGCATGTTTGCTGCTTGTGAAAATTATGTTCAAAAACCCATGCCTAGTTTATATTATCTCGTAAAACAGAACATTTTTCAAGGCTAAAACCGAAAAAACTCTGGCAGACGGAAAATCCTCCTTATCGCTTAATCCAGTTTGTCACAATTAACCCCGCTGTCTTCCAGCAGCTGATCAGTAAATTCATCCTCATAACCCCTGCCATAATAGATATGATCAACTCCAGCATTTATCAGGATTTTGGCACAGATTACACAGGGTTTATTAGTGCAGTAGACAAGAGCCCCTTCTGTTTTAACACCATGAAATGCGGCCTGAGCCACCAGATTTTGCTCGGCGTGAACCCCTCTACACAATTCGTGTCTTTCTCCACTGGGCACTTTTAACTTCTCACGCAGGCAGCTGTTCTTTTCACAGTGGGTGACCCCGCGCGGAGCCCCGTTATAGCCTGTGGCCAGAATCTGTCGATCTTTGACCATTATCGCCCCCACCTTTCTGCGCAAACAGGTAGATCTGCTGGCTGCCAGTTCTGCCATTTTCATAAAGTATTCGTTCCAGTTTGGCCTGTTTCCCATCAGCTGATCCCCCTAAAAATTTCCAGCGAAGTTCACCTTCCTCACTATTATTTTCCTCTCTCTTTAGCGAGCTCCAGAACTTCTACAGGACAGTTTTTTACACAGACAAGACAGCGCATGCAGTGCTCATCCTTCAGCTGATCACCCTGAACTTTATATTTTAAAACAGGATAGGGTTTTAACTGGATTGGACAAACTCTGCTGCATTTGCCGCATTCAACACATTTCTCTTTATTCTTTATAGTAATCAGTTCATCTCTGCCTTCGGTAAGCCCCAGCTTTTTTCCGATTCTATAACCCATAATTTGCAGAGTTCGCATGGGACAAAAATAGCACCAGGTACGCGAATTTATTAATAATCCCAGAACCGTGGCAACCATAAAAACAACTAGATAAACTCTGGCAAACACCGAACCGATCCTGTTCACAAAAGCTGCTTCTCCGCTCTGAATAGCGGAGTTCAGCTGCAGGTTTACATTTACCAGGAAAAAGAGGAAAATAGCAGTGACCAGTATTTTATTCTTAAAAAAATAAGGGATGCTTTTTAAGCGGCTGAACTTGAAAAGAGGGACATCGTAATAGCTGCCGTGAGGACAAAAATTACCGCAAAAATAAAGCCCTTTCGATAAACTAAGACCGATCATTAATGCCATGATAAAAGGTACAAACAGCCCCAGAAAAGAAAAAAATTGTCCTCCCAGAGCTATTAAAACTGTCAAAAGCCAGCCGTATTTTCTTACAGAGGTATAGGCTCTGGCAGTTCTTTGCGGCTGATAAATCATGTCGGGCTGTTCAATTCTTTCGACTGCAGACTTATGAGGTCCTGAATCGGTGCTGGCCATAATAATCACTCCTTTTCCTGCAAAAAATCCTGAACTTATATAACTAGAGCAGAAATAACAAGATAAAAATGAGTAAAAACACAATCAAAAATGCGATCCTGAACTGGGCTTCGGTACTATCATCAAATTCAAATTCTATACCCAACAGACCATAGATCTCTTTCTGCAGTTTTAAATATATTTTAGGTTTATAAATGCCCAGAGCAAGAAGAATCATAAAAGCGATTATAATAAGTGATATCAGATGGCCCAATTAAACCCCTCCCGCTCAAATTGATTTTTGAGTTTATAACAATCAGAAATTTCATTAAACATCAAACATCAACGAAGCAGACCTATCAAAATAAGACCAAATACGACCCCGGTGATCATGCCAAATATGGGTATATGTCCGGAGGCTTTTTCGTGCGAATCCGGTATAAGTTCCTCAAAAATTATATAAAGCATCGCACCGGCGGCAAACCCCAGCGACAATGAAAGAGCCTGATCAGATATCCTCCCTATGTATGCCCCCAAAAAAGCTCCTATACCCATGGGGATGCCGGCCAGGATAGTGACAGCCAGTATCTTGATACTTTTTAAACCGGCTATTCCCAGAGTGGTGGCTACAGCCATACCCTCGGGAAAATTATGCAGGGCTATCAAAAATGCGAGTCGAAAACCTAAAGCCCGATCAGCCGTATAACCTGCACCTATGGCCAGCCCCTCAGGCAGATTATGCAGTGCTATCCCTACTGCCAGAAGCAGTCCTGCCTTCAAATATCTATCCTCTTCCCCTTCTGTGGTTACGACATGCTGGTGAGGAAAAGTTATGTCGAGCACATAAATCAAAATAACCCCCAGTAAAATGCCAAGCATGCCCAGCCAGATAGAGCCAGCGGATTGAGATTCTGGAATCAAATCCATGAATACGATAACGGTCATAACTCCAGCTGAAACTCCCAGAATTATGCTCAGAAAAGTGGATTTAATAGTCCTGATCGCCACCACAGAAATACCGCCGCCCAAAGTTCCAAACATTCCGGCCATAAATCCAATAACTGTTATATACAGCAGGTAATCCATGTTATATGCTCCCGATTTAAACTTTAATTATTTTATTCATATTACCGAAAGTCAAATTGACCTGACATAATTATACTATATTCTCAACCAGAATGACAAGATAAAATTCTGCTTAAATCTAATTTGCTTAAATACAGGATAAAAATTAAATTTGGGTGCTAACAGCAGCTTTTGCTGGTCCACTCTAATTTATTGACCAATATTTAAAAATTTTTGCTATCTAAGTTTGGATCCAGCAGATATTCCTTCCGGGGATTATCAGCACATCCATACTGGCTAAATTGCTACAGATGAGGTTGGAGTTTCAGAATATTATTTTTTCTCTGTCACTCATAATTAAATACCTCCTGAATTATTTTCCGGACCTTCTTGTCTTTAGTTTGTTAATAGGTGTGTCAAAAACCTCATTTAGTTGTACTGGAAGATATTAAGCTTCGTTCACAATGAAATTTTTCCCTGCTTAATTTTAGTTTTCGGCCAAAAAATTGCGCTCCCTTCGCAAAAGCTTGTCCCTGAGCACACGCTCAGCCCGGCACCTCCTGAGCCGGGGACACTGTTTTTTGGCCAGGGACTTAACCTGAATTTCGAAAAATTTCGAGTATCACTTCGCTTTATATCTTCCAGCCATTATTATCATAATAGTGATCTTATACGATATCTATCAACTGATAACAAGAAGATCCTATTTTCCTCACACATACCTCTGAGGGGTTTAATCTGATCAAGATTATATGTTATCCAGTGTTATTTGTCAACTATGCTAAGAAAAAAGAGCCGGCGGATGAGCCGGCTTATTGCTTGTGGTTAATTTTTTGATTGGCTGCAGAATTTTTTTATTGTACGTTTTCCAGGTTTGTTCTGGCTCCCTGATGATCAGGATCAATTTCCAGAGCTCTTTCAAAATTTTCGATGGCATTTCCCACCTCATTTTGCATTAAATAACTGAACCCCAGATTATTATAAATATAGGCTTCATTGGGATCCTGAGCAGCAGCCTCTTCCAGATGTTCGATCGCCCGCTCATAATCCTCGCCACGAATCAAAGCCAGCCCTATGTTATTCTGCAGATAGGGATTTTTTGCATTGATATCTATTGCCAGTTCAAAATTTCTTATAGCTCTCTCCAGGTCCTCCTCCGCCATGGCCAGAAGACCTCTGACATTATAAAATTGTTCATCATAATCCCGCAGATTGGAGGGAACATCCATCAAGACTCTTCGCGCTTTTTCAATACGGCCGTCATTATAAAGCGCCCTGGCATAATTAACGAGTGTTGTGTAATCTTCCTGCCTTTCGCCGACGGCAGCTTCCATATGTTCTACTGCATTTTCATATGCCCCCATACGAAGATAAGTCATACCCAGGAAAAAGTTAGCCTCCCAGACATATCCCGGGGTGTCATCAATCTCAAGCCATAAGTTCTCGGCTTCCTCATAATCTTCCTGATAGTAGGCTTCTCTGGCCTGATTGGCCGTATCCTGTTGAGCAGCCGCTGCTGTGGAAATAAGAACCAGAGCCAGAAACACTGCAGCAGAATAAATACTAAAAGTTTTTAAGAATTTCAACACAATTTAAGCCTCCTTTTTTGAATCTTTTGCTAATATATATACTTTGCCGATCAACCCCCAAGATTTTTTCCTCTGAGCCTGTTGACAATATTATTAACAAAATCGGAATGACGGCTAGAAAGATAATCGATAATAATTCCATAAACCCCTCCGACCAGAAAAGTGATATGATCTTCCAGACCGGAAGTAAGATAAAATGCCAGCGATACTATCAACCCAAGCAAAGCTCCCCTAACCAAAGCCACTCTGCGCTTTCGGCTGGTAGCCATACCTATTACAACTCCCATCAAAAACCGATTATACCATAAAGCCAGAAAATGAAGAGAGTTACCTAAAAAACCAAAGCGAAAGCCAGCCCCCAGTATGCAGATCAATCCTAAAAGCGCTCCCAGTATAACTGATATTTTCATCCGCAGGGAAATAAATTTCATCTATAATCACCTCGAAGGGCAAAATGAACTCTCTCTTTATTATAACCAGTAAAAAAGATGACCTCAAATATAACTTCGATCTCTTCTAAAGTTTATTAAGATAACTATTAACAGTATAAATACAGCGGCCAGAGACCCGGCAGCAGACAGATTCATACCGCCCACTTCCTGCCAGCGAGCAACAAAAATACCCAGCAAAGCCCAGACAATCACCAGGCCATAAACACTATCATTATGTTTAACTATAATATAAATGCCCGCAGCTGCAGCAGCGGTAAGCAGCAGGAAAAACCAGGTATATGAATCAACTCCTTTCCATTCCCGTGCCACTGAGAGAACCCTTAAATTAGCCAGAGCAGCCACTGAAATCCAGCCAAAATAAATCCTGAAGGGAAAAAGATAAAATCCGGGACGCATAATTGATTTTTTCAAACGCAGATAAATAGACCTGATCACCATAAGCAGTGTCAGAATTAACACAAAAGATAATAAAATAAAATCATAATGCCAGGCAAATATCCAGAAAGAGTTGAAAACACAGGATAAAATAAATAGAGTTCCCGTTCGTTTTACTACCCGAGCAGCTTTGCCCCGGTCGGTGATAACACCATTAATTATCAGGATCAAAAACAGCGCCAGCATAAAATATATAAAGATCCAGATGCTGAATGTGTACCCGGCCGGTGTAAAGAGATTGCTGTATTTCTCGGAAATCTCTCCGGTCGTAACCCGGATAGGCAGGTAATTGGCCAAAAAATTCACCGTTACCATAATAATATAAGCCAGAACCGATAAAAAAGTCAGGCGCCGCACCCTGGACCTGTCCCGTCTTAAATTCCTCATCTAAAACCCTCACTTTTGGCCGGGATTTTTACTTATTTGGCTGCCGGTATTCTATTTATTAAATTCTGAATTAATACAAAAATTCCTTCTCTAAAAACAAAATCTGCAGAGCAGCCGGTAGGTGACAAACTTTGAAGATACCTGTTTCACACCTGAATGTCCGGCTGACTCTCCAGATCTCTGGGCAATTTAACTTCTATCTTTATCTTTATTCGATATTTATTTTTCCGCCTTAAGCTTCCTCTATGATGACCAGAAGCTGTTTATTCTGAACATCTTCGCCTTCTGAGACCAGAACATTTTTTATCTCGCCTGATACCGGAGCCGAAACATCGGTCTCCATCTTCATTGCCTCCAGCAGCATAAGAGTATCTCCCTCTTCGACTTCATCTCCTGCTGTTATTTTAATATCTCCTGCAGTGCCGGGCATGCTGGCCCCAACTTCACCGGGTTCATCATCAGCAGCAAACCTGATCTCCTGAACACCAGCCTGAATCGATTCAGATCTGTTTCTATCTTCAACAATAACCTCGCGTCGCTGGCCGTTGACCTCAAAGGTAAGACTTTTATCGCCGGATTCAGTCGGTCGGCTGCCTATATATTTAACGATCATGCTGCGGCCCTCTTCCAGCTCAATCTCGGTTATTTCTCCTTCTTCCAGACCGTAGAAAAATACATCGCTGGGCAGGCAGCTCAGATTGCCGTATTTTTGAATCTGTTCCAGATATTGATCGAATACCTGAGGGTAAATGGCAGAACTGATAAGATCTTTTTCATCCGGCTTCCCTTCCATTTTTTCCTCCAGCTCTTCTCTTTTTTTATCCCAGTCTTCGGGCGTGAGCTTGGCGCCAGGTCTTCCTTCGATAGGCTTTTTGTCTTTCAATATAACTTCCTGCAGCTTCTCGGGAAAACCTCCTTCTGGCTGTCCCATCAAACCTCTCATGTAATCGACCACTGTTTCGGGGAATGACAGCTCTTCACCTTTTTCGAGAATATCCTCGCTGGAAAGATCGTTCTGCATCATGAATATAGCCATATCCGAAACAGCCTTGGAGGTGGGGGTAACCTTTATTATATCACCAAAGAGGAAATTAACCTCCCTGTATTTTTCTTTAAATTCTTTGAATCTGTGACCCATTCCCATGCTCTCTATCTGCGGTTTGAGATTGGAATACTGACCTCCTGGAATCTCATAGCGGTATATCTCAGCGGCTCCCGATTTGAGATCGGACTCAAAATCCTGGTATATTGGTCTGACGGACTGCCAGTAATCCGAAATCCCCTGCAGGTCGTGATAATCCATTTTGGGCTCTCTATCAGTGTGTTCTAATGCTGCGACCAGAGAGTTCAGGGCGGGCTGAGAAGTCAGACCGGCCATGCTGTTAAAAGCGCAGTCTACAATATCCACGCCGGCCTCGCTTGCCTGCAGCAGGGCGGCCAGTCCGTTGCCACTGGTATCATGAGTATGCAGATGTATGGGCACATCCACTTCCGACTTGAGAGCTGAAATCAATTTTCTGGAAGCATAGGGTTTGAGCAACCCGGACATATCTTTGATACAGATTATATCGGTGCCCATCTCTTCCAGCTGACGTGCTTTGCGCAGATAATATTCCAGATCGAATTTATCTCGTTCCGGGTCGAGAATATCTCCGGTGTAACATATAGTGCATTCAGCCAGGCAGTCCTGATTTTTAACCTCATCAAGAGCCACCTCTATACCAGGCCACCAGTTGAGGGCATCAAATATCCGGAAAAGATCGATGCCGGACTCAGCCGCCTGGGCTACAAATCTCCTGATCACATTGTCGGGATAATTGCTGTAACCCACCGCGTTCGATCCTCTGAGCAGCATCTGAAAGAGGATATTAGGGATTTTTTCGCGCAGTTTCTCCATTCTCTCCCAGGGTGACTCGTGCAAAAATCTATAAGCTACATCGAAAGTAGCCCCTCCCCACATCTCCAGGGAGAAAAGATCTGAGCCTATATCGGCTGTAGCTTCGGCTATTTCCATCATATCTGTAGTTCTCATACGGGTGGCTAAAAGAGACTGATGAGCATCGCGATATGTTGTATCCGTTATAAGAAGGCGGTCAGTATCTTTAATCCAGTCACAGAATTCCTCGGTGCCCAGCTCAAGCAATTTATCGCGAGTTCCTGAATCAGGCTCCCCATTGTGTTCAGGAATTTTGGGTTCATCAAAATTCGGTTTCTCGCCTCGCGATTTGTTAACTATAACATCTCCGATGTAATTTAGCATTCCTCCTTTTTCATCGAAATTGTCACAATCAATTTTGAGCCAGGGATTTTTCTCCAAAAAGCCGGTAGTAGCTTTGCCGGCGGCAAAATCATCATGATTTAGAACATTTATCAGAAAATCTCGGTTGGTAGCTACGCCGCTAATTTCCATCTCTTCCAGTGAGCGGACTCCCTTTTGAATAGCAGCCTCGAAACTCCGTCCCCAGGAAATAACTTTTACAATAAGACTGTCAAAATAAGGGGTTACCTCGGCTCCGGTAAAGCCATTACCTCCATCGAGTCTGATTCCGCTGCCGGAACTGGTTCTGTAAAGATCGATTCTGCCCGTATCCGGCTGAAAATCCTGCCGGGGATCTTCGGTGGTAACCCGGGCCTGAATCGAATACCCGGTTCTCTGAATCGATTCCTGGTCGGGGATGTCGATCCGGGAAGAGGAGAGCTCATACCCCTCTTCGATGCGAATTTGAGATTGAACTATGTCAACTCCGGTAACCATCTCCGTGACAGGATGTTCAACCTGTATGCGGGGGTTTACCTCGATGAAATAATAATTGCCGTCCTGCCCCACGAGAAATTCTACAGTTCCAGCGCTGGTGTAACCTCCTTCGCTGAGCATACGAACCGCATCATCGTACATTTCATCCCTCACCTGCTGGGGAACAGAAAAAGCCGGTGTATACTCTATCAGTTTTTGATGCCTTCTCTGAATAGAACAATCTCTTTCAAAAAGATGAACTACATTGCCGTGTTTGTCGGCCAGAATCTGCACCTCAACATGCCGGGGACCCGGAAGATATTTCTCCAGAAAAACATCTTCCTGACTGAAAGCCCGACCTGCTTCCTTCTGCGCCTCATTGAGGGCTTTGGTGAGTTCATCGTCATTCCTGACAACTCTCATGCCTCTGCCGCCGCCTCCGGCTGCTGCCTTGATCAGAATTGGATATCCGTGCTCAGCAACAAATTCCTTGATCTCAGCCTCCTGAGATACGGGGCCATCACTGCCCGGTATTACTGGAATATCAAGGTCTTCAGCCAGAGATTTACAGGCCAGCTTATTTCCGTACTTTTCCAGCATATCAGGTTCGGGACCTATGAAATCGATGCCCGCTTCCTGACAGTGACGGGCGAATTCCGCATTCTCAGAAAGAAACCCATAACCCGGGTGAATTGCATCCACACCCTTTTTCTGGGCGAGTTCAATTATCTCATCCTGAGCAAGGTAAGCTTTTAAAGGAGTACGATTTCTTCCTATCTCATAGGATTCATGAGCTTTAGTTCTGAAAAGAGCTGTTTTGTCGACATCATGATAAATCGCCACCGATCTTATTCCCAGTTCTCTGCAAGCCCTGAAAACCCGAATTGCTATTTCTCCTCGATTGGCCACTAAAATTTTTTCATACTCGTTGATCTGGTTTGACATATCAGTTCCCCTTTCTATACCTTTTGTAATTATCTAAAATTTATTTATAATCTCGTCAAAAATAAAAATTAAAATAGGCAGGAAATTTATGCAAACAAACTGTTTTAATAATTATATTATCAACTATCTCAATAATCAAGCTAAATTGAGTAAAAAAAATAAAGATAAAAAAATATTCCCCGACTAATACTCATAACCGGGGAATATCAGTTCTTTTTTTTCGGATTATGTTTAATGCCAGTAACTATCATATCAATCTGTTTTATTCTTCTTCTCAATCCACTGCTGCAGGCTTTTTATTTCAGCTGCCACCTGCTCGGGAGCAGGTCCTCCCTTGATATTTCGACTGGCCACAGCATTCTCCACCTCTAAAGATTTTTCCAGCTCCGTTTCATCGATGTCTTCTTGCGATAATGGCAGCAGATTTTCCAGCTGACTCAGTTCGATTTCCTCAAGCTTCAGTTCATTCTCAAGCGCATACCTGACAGCTCTGCCGGCTGCTTCGTGAGCTTCCCTAAAAGGGATTCCTTTTTCAGCCAGATAATCGGCCAGTTCGGTGGCATTGAGATATCCTTTTTCAGCCATTTCCTTCATGCGTTCCGGTAGAAATTCTATTTCTCCCAGAAATTTGCTGAATACAGGTAGAACCTGTTCAAGAGTAGCCACGGTATCAAAAAGACCCTCTTTATCCTCCTGAAGATCCTTGTTGTAGGCCAGAGGGAGAGACTTTAATGTATGGGCCAGCTGGTTATAGTTACCCAAAACCCTTCCGCTTTTACCCCTAATAAGTTCAGCTATATCAGGATTTTTCTTCTGAGGCATTATACTGCTGCCGGTGGCAGCTCTATCGCTGATTTCAATAAAATTAAACTCTGCAGTGTTCCAGAGTACTATCTCCTCAGATATAGAACTCAGATGGGTCATGATCAGAACTGCTGCGTTCTGAAATTCCAGAAGAAAATCTCTATTACTCACAGCATCCAGAGAATTGTTGGTTGGACATGAAAATTCAAGAGCTTCAGCAGTCCATTCTCTGTCGAGCGGAAAAGAAGTCGCAGCCAGCGCACCACTACCCAGGGGAGAGCTGTCCATATGCTTGATACAGTCCTCCAGCAGATTGTAATCTCTTTTAAATTTATAAGAGTGAGCCAGAAGATGATGAGCCAGAGTTATAGGCTGTGCGGGTTGAAGATGAGTATAGCCTGGCATAATTGTTTTTTTGTGATCTGCTGCTATCTCGACCATTTTTTTCACAAGAGAAACCAGTTCCTGCAGCAGATCTTCACCCCTATCACGCAGATAAAGTTTTATATCAAGAGCGATCTGATCATTTCTGCTGCGGGCTGTATGAAGTTTTCCGGCAGTCGAGCCTATCTCCTCTTTAAGCATACCTTCCACGAGACTGTGAATATCCTCGGCAGCAAAAGGTAAATCCTGCCACCCTTCCACTTCATCGAGTCTGGACTCGACTTCATCGAGGCCGGAAATTATTTTTTCCACATCTGACTCGCTTATTATATCCTGCCTGGCCAGCATTTTGGCGTGAACTCTGCTCCCTTCAATATCATACGGATAAAGCTTAAAATCGAAGGAAAGAGAAGAATTAAAGTCAGCGAATTCTCCCCCTGTTTCATCTTCAAATCTGCCTCCCCAGAGTTTCATTTTTACCCAAACTCCTTCCTTTAATTCCAGCCCCAAAAGTTTACATTTATTTTATCCACAATAAATCCTGGAGTTTACAAGGAGTAAGTTATTGAGCCAGAGATTTGACCGCGGCGTCCAGACCGGTGGATTCACCCTCGCTTTCAGCCCCGCCATCTTCCAGCACATCATAAGTATCATCTTTTAACTCACCGTTCTCTTCATTTTCCTGCTGTTTAACCACCTGAAGGGGCAGCGACCAAAGCTTAATAAATCCGGCTGCAGCTGAATGATCAAAATTATCTTTTTCATCGTAACTGGCAAGCCCCAGATCATATAACGATTTGGAGGATTTTCTGCCGGTCACGGTAATACTGCCTTTATGCAGTTTCATCCTCACTGTGCCGACCAGCTGAGGCTGAAAGCTGGCAAGAAAATTCTGCAAGGCCTGGCGCAGCGGAGAATGCCACAAACCATTGTATACAAGCTCCGAATATTTAGGACTGACTCTGTCCAGAAAATGACTGCTCTCACGGTCCAAAACCATCTCGGAGAGATTCTTATGGGCTTTAAGCAGTATTTCAGCCGCAGGAGCTTCATAAATTTCCCTGGATTTTATACCGACAAGCCTGTTTTCGACCATATCTACCCTGCCAACTCCATGCTTACCGCCCAGTTCATTGAGCTTTTCTACCAGCTCAACCGAAGAATATTCTTCACCGTCGATAGCAACAGGTACTCCCTCTTCAAATTTTATCTCCAGGATGCAGGGCTTTTCCGGCGCTTTTTCAGGATCGTTTGTCCACTGGTAAGCATCCGCAGGCGGTTCATTCCACGGATCTTCAAGCGGACCGCATTCAACACTTATACCCCAGAGGTTTTCGTCTATGCTGTAAGGAGATTCTTTGGTAACTTTGACCGGTATATCATGTTTTTGGGCGTATTCCAGCTCTTCTTCTCTGGTGGTGAAACCCCAGTCTCTGAGCGGTGCAATAATTTCCAGTTCGGGAGCAAGTGCGGAAAAAGCCGTTTCAAATCTCACCTGATCATTCCCTTTGCCCGTGCAGCCATGGGCGAGTGCATCTATATCAAGTTCTTTGGCAACTTTGACCATCTCTTCAGCTATTACAGGGCGGGCAAGAGCAGTTGCAAGCGGATATTTGTTTTCATAGCGAGCCTCTGCCTGCAGAGCTGCAAAAATCTGATTTTCTATAAACTTCTCTTTGAGATCAGCAATTATTACTTTGCTGGCTCCGGTGTTATAAGCTTTTTGCTTGAGCTTCTCCGGTTCGATGTCGTCCTGTCCCAGGTCAGCAGTAAATGTGATGATTTCAGCTCCGTATTTCTCCTGCAGCCATTTAATGGAGACTGAAGTGTCCAGACCACCCGAATAAGCCAGTAAAATGGATTCGATGTTTTCATTCATCATATATTCCTCCCAATTTTTCGCGGTTTTTGATATATCACGCTAACATTCCAAACAATTTCATACCAGTAAACAGGAACTGTTAAATTTTCATTCACAAACTCCCTGCCAGCTTATAAATTACTTTTCGTCGAGCAGGGGCAGTCCCGCCAGAAATCTGGTGGACAGCCATTTTTAATTCCTCCTTTAAAACTTATTACTTATTAAATATAAAAATCCGCCTCCTGTTTTTAGTACAACAAGAGGCGGTGTTGGTTTCGCCGCGGTGCCACTCTTTTTGAGGTCTGAAGTTAGCAATTAGATCACTGATATTGGAAACGCTAAGTTAAAAATCAGACCTCCACTCTGACCGTTAACGCAGGCTTACGGCCTTTCCTACTCATCCCGTTCAGAAAGGCATCTCCAGGATTCGTGTTCACCCTGTCCTTCCTCCGGACTCTCACCAGCTCCGGATCGCTGTGGGAGAGGAACAGAATTACTCAGTTCCTTTCTAAGATATTTTCCTGTCTAAGGTTTTTTATATTATAACTCAGAAAAAACAAATTATCAAGTGTTAATTTCAAATAAGCAAAGAAAATTACTGCTCGATGGACTTTTTTTCTTGTAGGTCAATATCTTCCAGACAGTCCTGGCAAATTTTTTTTCCTTGATGAGTGGTGGTGCCGCTTATTTCTCCGCAAAAAATGCAGCCCGGCTGGTATTTCTTCAAAATTATTTCTCCGCTATCGCCTACAAAGATTTCCACAGATTCGTTCTCATTCAGATTCATTCTTTCGCGCATTTCCTTGGGGATAGAAATAGATCCCAGAGAATTAAGCTTTCTGACAATACCTGTCCCCCCCATTTCCTTCACCTCCTGCCAAAATTCCTGATTGTAGTCTTATTTATAATCTAACTTACATAGCTCATCTAATTATAACATTTACAACCAGGCCAGTCAAAAGCTTTTTCCCCCAGTTAATTAATACCCCGGAGAATATCAAAATCAATGATATCCTCCGGGATGTAAACACTTATTTAATTGCCTCTTTCCTCCCGAGCTGCTTCCAGCCATTCTACATATCCTGGCAGCAGCTCTTCATGGTAATATTCACCGAAAAGTTCTTCGGTTTCATCTACAGTATTATGTTCTACTATAAAGCCCATCTCCGCCATATTCTCCTGAAATTCTTCGTTTTGAGCCGCTGCTTCCATAGCAGCATTTAATGCTTCTCTTTTTTCGCGGTCAGTTCCGGCCGGTGACCAGGCAGCTAAATAATGAGGTTCGGTAAATTCGATACCATACTCGGATACATGCGGGACATCAGGCATCATCTCAATGTCTTCGACAACTTCCGAAGTATGGACCATGGCTGTTAACTCATCTGCATCATGCAGAGGCTTAGCGGCGGCCATACTCATATGTCCAACATCGATATGTCCTCCTGCCAGATTCGATTGTACGTCCGCTCCTCCGGCCAGAGCAACATAATTATAATCCAGTTCATCCATCGGTAATATGAATTCTATAGCATAATGCATTAGATGGAGTTCTCCCTGGCTGCCCACCACTACTTCGCCAGGATTTTCCTCTATATATTCAATAAGTTCATCCAGAGAATTAAAGGGCGCTTCTTCTCCGGCAGCCAGAACGAAAGTCGGGGTGCCTACCGCAGCCACAGGATCAAGATCATCATATGTATATCCGACATCTTCGGTAGCAGGATCGAAAACAACTGCGGGCGGATGTCCCCAGAACATAATATTTTCATCAGGATCCTGAGTGGACACATGGTAACCAGCTTCTGTTCCAATTCCACCAGGCATGTTGACCACATCAATATCTATTCCTGTTTCCTCGACCAGAGCCTCCTGCAGATAACGAGCGGATAGATCGTGCGAACCGCCAGCATCAAAACCCACAACAAGATCGAAGCTTTCATCCTGAATATCGGACCAGGGTTCCTCAGCGGCCAGCTGTCCCGAAGTCAAAACCATTCCTGCAGCAAATAGTAGTACCAATAGAACTGTTATAACTTTTTTCAATAAGATCACCTCTCCTGTAGATGTTTTGTGAATATAATAAAATTGCGGGCAACAACCCTAAATTCTTCACTATGATTTCTTTAAAATTTTAGCAAAAAAGATCCATTTTGTCAAGTTAAGGCGTTTTTACATTAACTTAATAAATTACAGTGCAAATAAAATTAAGGCCGGATTGACTCCGGCCGATAGGTGAACTGCTAAACTATGATATTACTTTAATATAGTTAATGACATAAATATTGATTTACAGACCGGTCTCTTCAATTTCAAGGCCAATTGCTATTTATCGCTGATCAACCCCCGTCAAGCCCCGGGCAATCATTATTCTTCTTCTCCAGGCATAGCTCCTTTAATAGGTTCAGAGGGATCAATTGTAGAAATAGCATGTTTAAATATAAGCTTATTTTTACCGCTGCTGCGAAGAATGATTGTAAAGTTATCAAATCCTTCTACATAACCATTCAACTGATAACCACTGATGAGATAGATGGTAACCTTAATATCGTTCTTTCTCACGTGATTTAAAATACGATCTTGATAATTATAATTTTTGGCCACTAAAAGCCCTCCCCAATTTTATGTATATTTTGCCCCAGCAGACTGGCTATTTGTTTATTTCTGGAAGCAAATAAAAAATCCTTCTTTCTCCTTCAGCATTTCAAAAAATAATAATCCGCAGCTTTATGCCGCGGGTTTAGTTGATTTTCTATCCAGGATACATTTTAAAAAATAAAATGGCGGGACTAGCAGGACTTGAACCTGCGACCTGCAGATTAGGAATCTGAGTCAGCCATTATAGCCCATTATTGCCTACTGGCTCTCTTCCCCGGTTATAAGGCACTTTCAAGCAATAAGCAAGTCGCTGCTTGTGTCTATAAAAGGCTAAAATTATTGTCTATGGGGTGCAAAATGGGTGCAAGAAAATTAGGATTTAAAATATCAATTAATATAAGCTTTTCATGCAATTTATCTATGACACTCGATAATGATAAGAAAGCTACTGCAAATTTATAATAAAATAATTTGCAGGATTATTAAATTAAATATTTAATTATGATTATAGATTAAATCTTACAAACATTTTAAAGGAGGGTTATATTTTATATGGATATTGAATTCCATTATTACGTAACTTACCTCATTTGTGTTGGTGCGGGTTTGGATGCCGAACGAGCACATAAAATAGCTTACTCAGCTGAATATGTTGACGACAATAATGTTGTTTTTGAAATAAATAAGGACACAGAAAATGAGTATAAAAATTATATTAGCCAAACATTTAATATAACAAAACCACAAACAAAATTGCAAAGAATATATCCCTTCTTTCATTTTGTCCCTGGAGATGTAGATGAATATTCAAATAAATTAGCGGATGAAAAATGTCCTCCTTTAACCACTACTCCCAACAATAGTAATGCTAATGAAATGTTGGAAAAGGCATTAAATAGTGAAAATCCATATAAAATTGGTTTAGCCATCCATGCTTTTACTGATACTTGGGCCCACCAAAACTTTATAGGACTAGCGCAAGGTTATAACTCAATTACCCTTAAGAACCCTATTGATATTTGTCATACTAACGCTCGTCGCAGCCCAGATATTCCTGATGAAACGTGGGAGGATCCAAGACTTGATGATGAAAAAGTTGTAAATAAGGAAAGATTTCTTGACGCTTTGGATAAAACATATGAAAAACTTTTTGCCTATTATGGCAATGGCGATAAAGTAAAAGAAAAACTCAAAAATGATATTAGTCAGATTATAGATAAATGGGATGAACGTGCGGATAGAATCCATCAATACAAAGAATTGGCTCTCAAATATGGAACAGAAAAAATGCCTGAATATTATGAGCATGAATGGTTTAACAGAGCTGTCGAAGAGGATTATCCGGAAAAATATGAGCTTGAAATTCCGTATATTGGTATTGAATTTAATCCTAAAAATCAATTTCTAAAAGAATATAATTGGAAAGACACAGACTCATATAAAGAGACTGACTGGTATAAGTTTCAGGAGGCAGTAAAAGAACACCAACAAATGATGGAAGAAATTCTTAGTGAACGCATTGAGGAAGTTGAAAAAATTGATGAATGGTAAGTGCAAAGAGCATATATTTAACGAATTATTTTTAGATGAATTTACCGAGGTTAATCCCCGGTATATATTTTTTGGCTCTTCTCCACATTCCTTGGCAAAAACCGTCTACAATTTCTTCCAAAAGGGTATATATTTAGCATCTTTAATTGCAGAAAATAGATTAAGTAAATACCTGATTTCAAACGCTAAATAAAAACCAGCAATTAGAGGAGCGAGTATCTTTTATAATCCAATATATATGAACTCCATCAACTGTTATGAAGAAGAATATAATATTATAATCATTCGCAATGTATTATTATAATCTAGGATACATATTATCGACTAAAGATAGAGCTTTGTCTACTTTATCTTCTAATTCAATTTCGTCTATATCACGTGATTGGCTCCCTCCACTACTGTGTCCAGTAATTGAATACTCATTTAAATCATCTAGCTCCTCATAAATATCACCTTTTAATACACTAATCTTGCATTCTTTAGGAGAATCCTTGATTTTAGCCAACATATCGCCTAAAGTGTCAGTTCTTTTAAAATTTGTTGGAAAACAATATAATAATAAGTTTTCTAACAAACTCCTTATCTTTGTTCTTGCGACGAAAGGATTGACTGAACTATTATTATAATAATTGTAAAGTTTTCTGTAGTCCGATAAAAATTCTCCCTCAGTATCCTTCTCTATATCCCAATTATCAAATTTTCTATTGCTTGATCCATCTCTTGCTATTTTAACACTTTCAATTTCCTGATCTGAATTATCGCTTTTTCTTAATATTTTATTATATACTTCCCAAAGAAACCCCTTATAATGAGAAAGTAAAATTAATTGTTTTGCTTTTTCTGAATATTTCACTATTTCTTTCACAGTTCGAGTTATCCTATCTTTATCAAAACTTGAAATAGGATCATCAAAAACTAATATCTTCTTATCTAAATTTTCATCTTTTTCTAGCTTAGCCAAATAAAATGCTAACGCTAGTGTCGTTTTATCCCCACTACTTAAAATATTACCAAAGCAACTTTCATAACCATCTTCTGAAGGTTTTAAATCACAAGGAACTTCATTCAAACTAATTTTATACTTTATATTAGGAGAATCTCCCCTAAATGACTTTCTGACTTTATCAATTTTAAAATCCGCCCCAAATTTTCCTAAAAATTCATTGGTCTTTTCCTGATAATTATCTAACATTTCTTTTGTATATTCTTCAATTTCCTCTTGCAATTGTTCTTTCTTCGCTTCCAATTTATCTCTTTTCCTTTTCCATCCATTATATAAAAAACATAATTCTTTAACTGGACTCTCAAAACGCAATTTTGTATTTAATAGGAAATTAAAAAATTCAATTTCTACATTTAAGTCTGCTTCTCCAGTTTCCTTTTTCGTTTCTTCAATAAATTTATTTATTTGTTTTATTTCACTATTATACTCTCTAACCCTTTTATTCAAATCCAAGAACAGACTAATAAATTCAAAAGTTTTTTCATTAAATTTTTTTTGTTTTAACAAATTATGTTGTTTAGTTTCTATATCTTCTATTAAAGATTCTTTTAAATTCTCCAAATCCTGTATTGCAATATCCAAATCCAACATTTTAGCTTCAAAATCAATATAGTTGTGCCAGAAATCGTATTTACTTTGATTTTGTTGTATTATATGATTTATTTCCTGCCATCTTTTATCGGAAACCATCTCGGAAATATTCTGTTTGATTTTTTTTATATCTTTTTCTAAATTTGCAAATTCTTCACTAAAATAATCTTCATAAAGATTATATAACTCGGATATTTCTAAATTCACACCACAAAAAGGACAAACCTCTTCTTCTGAAACATATTCCATCCCTTTAAAAATCCATTCTTCACCTTCAGAATCTAGATTCTCATAAATATGTTCTTCGACTTTTTCTTTTGCATTTTCAGAAATATCTTCAATTGTTTCTTCAAGCCTGTTTTTTATTTTTCCAAATGGGATTTTTTCAAGATTTAACTCAATTAATTTTTCTTTAGATTGTATATCTTCATTTTCATAAACTCTTTTTAATTTATCATATTGCAGCAAAATCATTTTGTTGACATTTTCAATACTTTTCAAATCCAAAAATTGCTCAAAATTCAAAGATCCTTTAATTTTTTCCTGAATTATTTCCTTAACATTTTCTTTCCTGTTTTTTGAACGCCTACTCTTCTTTTTAATAATGGCTAAATCCTGAGATAAATCGACCCCTTCCTCTCCCAAAACAAAATTATAAAGGGCTTTTCTTTGATCAATTTCTACTCTATCTCCAATATATACCCTTTTATTAACAAATATTTCATTAAAAACTTCTAAATTAAAATAACTTTCAGACCATTCCCCTTCTTCAAAATAAATTCTATTATTATCATTAAATAGTAATTCGATTTTTGGGTCCCCAAAATCTCCTAATGTTGCCTTTGCTTTAATATATGAAGGTTTTTCACTTTTTAATGAATTAAATAAGGTGGAAAATGTGGTTTTTCCCATTCCATTTTCACCAAAAATTAAAGTGTATTCCGCAAAACCATCAAAAGCCGGGGTGCAATCAATAAATCTACCAAAATTTTTGATGCTTATGACCTTTTCAAAAATATTTACACCTCCTTTGATATTATTGTTCAATGACTTTAATCTCTTTGTCAGTCAGCTCATATAAATCATATACCATCTGGTCTATTTCGTCATCAGTCTTTTCTATCTCTTTCTCCAATTCCTCGATTTCCTTCTGCAAACTTTCCCATTCATTGACTACTTTTCTAACCACATGATCTTTATCATAATCAGGTATTTCTATTTGAAGCACCCTCTTAAGCAAATTTCCACTATGAGTCTCATTGATTTCTTCCAGCTTTTCTTCAGTTAAGTTTTCCAGGAAATACTTTAGATAATGCCTTTTATTCTTATTATCTTCTTCAAATTTAAGAAGCTCATATTTGCCGCTGCTTGATTTATCCGAATACAGTGTAACTATATTTGTGTTGATATCCACTGTAAAATCCCTAACTTTTCTGGCTTTACCTGAATAGATTTTATTATAAAATGAATCCTCAATAATTTCTCTAAGTACCAGACTTTTTTCAGAAATATATCTTTCTATAATATTAAGAAACTTTAATTCTTCTTTTTGTAATATTTTATTTTTCATTCTAATGATATTATTAGCTCTTCTCTTTAATAAATCTTTTTTCCGCTGAGATATTTTCGCTATTAATGGAATTTCACTAATAAATTCTTTAAACCCTCTAGAAGCCCTACTACCTAAATTTGAGGAGTTTCTTTTGTAATAAAAATTTATTAGTTTTGAATTCAATATTGCCAGCAAATATTTTTTTCCAGAGTCTAAAAAATAAACAGTATTATTAAAATAAATATTTTCATTATCATAAGCAAAAGCTAATCTTTCTGAGATATCCTTGTAAATTATTTTGGGAGTCAAAAATTTATCATAATAATCACATTCTCTCAATTCCCACCAATAATCCCCTTGATCATCTCTCTCAAATAAGCCCTTCCCTTTACATTTAATTTCTCCATTTCTTATTTTATTTCCAATTTCACTGAGATAATTATAAATAGCAGGGAGTTCATTTCTAAAATATTTTTCAGCTGAAACTTCTCCCCTGCTTTTATCAGTCCAACCACTCTTTATCAAAATTATCCATTCATCATTAAACTGATAATTATATCTAAATATATTTCTACCCCTTATATGCTTTTTTATGAATTTCTTGGAATTTGAATCTTCTTTAATTAATTTTTTTCTTGTTTGAGAATCTATTAAGAAGGCTTTATTTAAACCAGTTAAAATGCCTCGATAAATATTTATATCCCAATCTTTTAACTTCACACCAGCTTTTTCAATTTTATTTATCAGTTCATATTCTTTTTTGGTTAAAAATGACCAAGATTTTTCATCTAAAGCTACTTGCGGCACTTTTTTCTCGTCATTATAAGAAATTATATTCTCTCCATCAAATTTGCATTTTCGAACCACAATTATACCTGGATCTACTGTAACATCAGGAAAGATATTTTCTTTACTATAATCATTATAAATCTTAATTTTGAATTTCATCAAGTAATCCCTTAAATTTTTACCATACTTTGCCTGAATGAATTTATTGGAACCTGTATTCGGAAAGTAAACTCGCCTAAAATGTTATGATCCCTATTAAGTCATGGAAAGAAATTTTAAGATTGCGGAAGAAATTCTTCCAAAAATATTAAAAGGAGAGCTCCTTTTTGATAACATGAAAACAAGGAAAAAAGAAGAAGTAAAACACCAAAAGAAAGGAGCTCTCCTACTTTCATGGTACTGCAAAACACCCCAAAATGTCAAGTGTTCCATAAGCTGG